>JAYTSB010000583.1:0-5494 GCA_043745825.1 Actinomycetota bacterium
TCCGCAGTCAGCAGGTTGAAGATCGTGTTGAACACCAGGTACACAAGTTCGTAACGCCGTCCGGTCGAGACGACCGACATGTCACCGATCGTGACGTCCAAGCTCGCACCACCCGGCTTGGCGCGGAGCCGCTCCACCATGGATGCCGACAGCTCGATGCCGCCGACCCGCACGCCGAGCGCACAGAGCGGCAGGGCGATTCGTCCGGTGCCGATTGCGAACTCGAGCGCGGTGCCGCTCGGTACGAGCTCGGCGAGAAAGGCCGCGGCGTCGAGCTCATCGCCGCGTAGGTGTCGGTCGTATCCGGCCGCGACCTCCGGCCCGAAGCTGTCAATGGGATCGAACCCGTCCATGCACCACTCTCCCAGCGCACGGAGCACGAAGCCAGTGGATTCCGTTCAGTCTGCAGCGGGTTCGTAGCCGCCGTCGGCGTTGTGGGTCTCGGTGCCGGCAACGGGCGGGTTGAACACGCACACCAGGTGCAGATCGCCGTTGGTGGCGCGAATGATGTGGTCGTCGTGTTGATCCAGCGCGTAGATGGTGCCGGGTCGGATCTGGTGGGTCTCGCCGGTGGCGACGTTGACGACCTCGCCCTCGCCGGCGACGCAGTAGTTGGTCTCGAGATGGTGCTGGTAGTGGAGGCGGCTCTCTGTGCCTGCCTGCACACGGGTCTCGTGCACGGAGTAACCCATGCCGTCGGCCTTGACGATCATCCGCTTGCTGTCCCAGCCAGGACCTGACACGTGGCGGGCGGTGTTGGCGACGTCCTCGGAGCGGATCACGATCATGATCCGAACCTACATGGTCCGACCCTCCCGGCCCGCCGTCAGCCGGCGAGGCGCTGTTCCACGACGACGGCGAGGTCGAGCAGGGCGATATCGCTGCCACGCCGGCCGGTCAGCGTCAGCCCGATCGGGCTGCGTTCTGGCAGGTCAGCAGCAATGCTGATGCTCGGCAGGTCGAGCCGGTTGGCAAACTCGGTGAGACGAAACGCCTCCGCGTTGGCGGCGAGGTAGGCGGATTCATCGTCGAGGTCGGCCAGGCGCGGGGGCAGAATGCCCACCGTGGGCGTCAGGACGGCGTCGATCCCTACGAGGTCGGCGTCGAACTCTGTGGCGGCGCGGCGGAGGGCGAACCGGGCGGCCGCATACCGGTGGGCGGGCACGTGTTCGCCGGCGGCGATGCGCGGACCCACTCGCGGGTCGTACTGCGCTACTTCGGCAGCGAGGCGGTGCTGGTGCAGCATGTACGCCTCGGCGGCGATCATCCCCCCATCCTTGGCGATCGCACCGCTCGCGGCCACGCTCGGCAACGGCAACTCGGACACCACGGCGCCTGCGTCGCGCAAGCGGGTGACCCAGTGCTCGAACGCTGTCAGCACGAATGGATCGGCACCAAGCCCGATGAAATCGGCCGGCACTGCGAAGTGCCAGCCGGCGAGCGTGGGGAGCCGGTGCTCCTGTGGTCGTCCGGTCAGGGCGGCGTCCACGCGGCGGCAGGCTTGGGCCGTCGGTGCAATGATGCCGGGCACATCGAACGACGGCGAGAGCAACGTCATCCTGTCGTCCGGATATCGCCCACGTGAGGGTTTGAACCCGGCCACGCCGCAGAACGCAGCGGGAATGCGGACCGAGCCGCTGGTGTCCGAACCCACGGCCACGTCGGCCATGCCGAGCGCCACGGCCACGGCACCGCCTGACGTGGAGCCACCGCTGACGCGCATGTGCTGGGGATCCAGAGGTGTGGTGGGGCTCCCGAACGTGGCATTGAGCCCGAGCGCGCCGTAGGCGAACTCCGTCATGTTCGCCTGCCCCAGCACGATTGCCCCCTGGGCGCGCAATGCGGCCACCAGACCGGCGTCCTGCGTCACCGGGGGGTCGTTGCGGCGCACCGCCGAGCCGGCATGCGTGGTCCACCCCGCAACGTCGAAACAGGCCTTCACGGCGAGCGTGACCCCGTTCAGTCGCCGACGGCCCGGGATGCGATCGGCCCGTGCTGCCTCGGCCAGGGCGGCCTCCGGGCGCATGGCCACGAACGCGGTAGAGGCGTGCTGGGGTTCGGCGGCGATGTTGTCCAGGCACGCCTGCACGTGCAGTTGGTGACGAGCCATACCCTGACCCTACGCGCACGCCCTGACCCATGCGGAGGTCTGGGGCTAGCGTGGCCCCATGGCGAACCCACACTTCCGCGCCGGTGTCGTCATCGTCGTGCGCGGTGTCGATGACCGCCTGCTCGCGTTCGAACGTGGCGATGTCCGTGGCCAGTGGCAGATGCCCCAGGGCGGCATCGACCAGGGCGAGTCGCCCATCGCGGCTGCGTGGCGCGAGCTGCACGAGGAGACCGGGCTCGGACCGGACGAGGTGATGGCGGTGGCCGAGTATCCGGGCTGGGTGGTGTACGAGTATCCGCCGGAGCTGGCGCAGGCCAAGGGGCGCCTCGGCCAGGCTCACCGTTGGTTCCTGTTCGATGCACTGCACGCCGAGGTCGCCCCCACGCCCGATGAGCGCGAGTTCGTGGCGTGGCAGTGGGTCACGCGCCAGTGGATGTTGGAGAACGTCGTCGATTTCCGCCGGGCCGGCTACGAGCTGGTCCTCAACGCGATATGAGTGACGACCTGTTCAGCGCCGCTGCCGCCGACCGTCTGCGCCAGCAGGCGCCGCTCGCTGCCCGCCTGCGGCCGACGAACCTCGACGAGGTCGTGGGTCAGGTGCACCTCGTCGGCCCCGGCCGCCCGCTGCGGCGGTTGGTGGAGCAGGACCGCCTGACCTCGGCCATCTTCTGGGGCCCGCCGGGCACGGGTAAGACCACGCTGGCGCTCGCGATCGCCGGCAGCACCAAGCGCGCCTTCGAGCAGCTGTCGGCCGTCACTGCGGGCGTGAAAGACGTGCGCGAGGTCATCGAGCGGGCCCGCCAGCGCCTGGGCGAGCACGGGCGCGGCACCATCCTGTTCCTCGACGAGATCCACCGCTTCTCGAAATCGCAACAGGACGCACTGCTGCCGGCCGTGGAGGACGGCACGCTCACGCTCATCGGCGCCACAACGGAAAACCCGTTCTTCGAGGTCAACCCCCCCTTGCGCAGCCGCAGCACCCTGTTCCGGTTGGAGCCGCTGGATCGCGCCGCCATCGAGCAGCTGATCGAGCGCGGGCTCAAGGCGGAATCCGTCAGGGCCAGCGCGGCGGCGGTCGACCTGCTGGCTGATCGCTCCGGTGGCGACGGTCGTCAGGTGCTGACCGCGTTGGAGGTGGCGTGCACGCTGGCGTACCCGGACGAAATGACGGTGGAGCACGTGGAAGCGGCGCTCGGCACCAGTGCACTGCGCTACGGACGCGACGATCACTACGACGTCATCAGCGCATTCATCAAGAGCATCCGCGGAGGCGACGCCGACGCCGGCCTGTACTGGCTGGCGCGGATGCTGGAGGCCGGCGAGGACGCTCGCTTTATCGCCCGCCGACTGATCATCCTGGCCAGCGAGGACGTCGGCATGGCAGATCCGCAAGCGCTGGTCGTGGCCGTGGCCGCTGCGCACGCCATCGAGCACGTCGGCCTGCCCGAGGGCCAGCTCAACCTCGCCCAAGCCGTGGTGCACCTGGCCACGGCACCGAAGAGCAACCGAACGGCACTCGCCATCTGGAACGCGCGGACCCTGGTGAAGGACGGCCTGGTGGGGGAGGTGCCCGCCCACCTCCGCGACGCGCACTACCAGGGGGCCGCAACGCTCGGCCACGGCACAACCTACGTGTACCCTCATGATGACCCGCGGGGATGGGTTCCCCAGCAGTACGGGCCGGATGACTTGGCCTCGATCACCCTGTACGAACCCACTGACCACGGCTTCGAACGAGAGGTGGCCACACGCATGAACCAACAGGACGGGTCCGAATGACCGCCGGTGACCTGGCCATCGTGCTCGGCACGGTGCTGTGCTCGATCGGCTTCGCGGCCTTGATCGTGGTGCTGCTGCGGGTGCTCGACACCCTGCGAGCGTTGCGAGGTGAGGTGGAGTCGCTGCGCAACGAGACGCGCCCGCTGCTGGCCGAGCTGCAGGCCTCCACCGACGAGGCCCGGGCCACGATGGACGAGGCCCGGCACGATCTGCAGCGCTTCGACCGAGTGCTCGGGTCGGCCGAGGCCATCAGCGACGCCATGTCGGGCGGCGGACGTGTTGCTCGCGCCGCTCTCTCCACACCGATGATCAAAGCTGCCGGCATCGCCACCGGCACCGGCCGCGCAGTGCGACGCTTGCGTGGTTCGGATCGCAAGCAGCTCGCCGCACGCCCCGAGCCACGCAATGAGGCGGGACGGCGCGGCAACCAACGAGGAGGCACGGCACGATGATCAAGCGACTCACGTGGTTCGCAGGTGGTGCCGTGGCGGGTGTGGCCGGCGCCGGCTACGCCAAGCGCAAGGTCAAGGAGACCGCGTCGCAGCTGGCCCCGGCCAATGTCGCTCGCGTGGCGGTGGCCAAGGTGCGCGAGCGCACGCACGACGTTGTCGACGCCGTTCGAGACGGACGCGAGGCGATGCACGCCAAGGAAGCCGAGCTGCGTGCTCGGATCGACAACTCGCCCACCACCCAGGCCGATGCGGTGGAGCCGGGTGACGTCATCGTGCTCCGCCAACGGAGCGACGATCACACCGGGCCGCGTCGCGCCAGCCGCCGCGCCCGGCGCAGCGCATGACCACGCTGTTCGACGATCTGCGCGCTGCCGTCGGCAGCGACCGCGTGCGCGTCGGCGCAGCCGAGCTCAGCCTGTACCGCCACGATGCGTCGAACTTCGACGGGAGAACCTCGGTCGTGTGCTTTCCCGGCACGGCCGCGCAGGTGCAGGCCGTGGTGCGGGCGTGCCTCCGTCACGACGCCACGTACGTGGCCCGTGGCTCGGGAACCGGGTTGGCGGGCGGTGCCACGCCATTGGACGGCGCCGTCGTGATCTCGTTGGCGAAGATGAACCGAATCCTGCAGGTGGACGCCGATGCCCGCCAGGCGTGGGTGGAGCCCGGTGTGCTCAACCTCGATCTCAGCAAGGCGGTGGGCCACCTCGGGCTGCACTTCGCCCCGGATCCCAGCAGCCAGCAGAGCTGCACCATCGGGGGCAACGTGGCCAACAACTCCGGTGGGCCGCACTGCCTGGCCGACGGGGTCACCTCGGCGCACATCATCGCGCTTGAGGTCGTGACCCCCGAGGGCGATCTGGTGATGCTCGGAGGGGAGGACCCTGAACCGCTGGGTCTGGATCTGCGCGGCGCGTTCGTGGGCAGCGAGGGCATGTTCGGGATCACCACGCGGATCTGCGTACGCCTCACCCAGAACCCGCCTGCGGTGCGCACGATGCTGCTCGACTACGGGTCGGTGGAGGATGGCGCAGCAACGGTGAGCGCAATCATTGCCGATGGCATGGTGCCCGCAGCGCTGGAGATGATGGACGCGCTGTGCACACGCGCCGTGGAGGAGTACATCCACGCCGGCCTGCCGATGGACGCGGCCGCG
>JAYTSB010000584.1:0-4930 GCA_043745825.1 Actinomycetota bacterium
ACAGCCAGGCCAGGACGGACAAGATCAACGCAATGGCCGCGACGATCCACCACGCCGCGAGCCGCATTGCGTCGAGCTGATTGTTGGCGACGATACCGATGCCGGCGATGAGCGGCAGACCGGCGATCTGGCCGGGCAGGAGGAGGCGGACCGCTTGGACGAATGCGAGGTCGTGGACACGCGCATCGTCGATCGCCGCGCCCGCCACCCCGATGCCCTGTGCGTCGTCCATGTGCTCCCGACCGACCAATCGACGAAGCCGACAGAGTACCACTGGTTGTGTCAAGTCGACCACCAGCAGAGAGTTCCGCCAGAGTTTCGCCAGAACCCCGCCAGAACCCCGCCGGTGGCCCCGGTGGCCCCGGTGGCCCCGGTGACCCCGGTGACCCGCCGGTGCCCCGCACGCGCCGACGTTCCGGCAGACTCGTGGTCGTGCCTGCCTGCGGACGTTTCGCTCCGTCGCCCACCGGGACCTTGCATCTCGGCAACCTGCGCACCGCGCTGATCGCGTTCCTGTCAGCCCGGCACGACCGACTCGATTTCGTGGTCCGGATGGAGGACCTCGATCGCGTCACGTCCTCGCCCGAACACGAAGCGGGGCAGCTGCGCGACCTTGCCGCGATGGGCATGGACTGGGACGGAGCGGTCCTGCGCCAGAGCGAGCGTTTCGATCGGTACGACGCAGCGATTGCCGTGCTCGCCGCACAGGGCCGGACGTACGAGTGCTTCTGCACGCGGCGTGAGATCCGCGAGGCGATCAGCGCGCCGCAATCCCACCAGCACCCGGCCCCTGCCGTCGCAGGGTTGACGGCCGACGGCGCGTACCCCGGTACATGCCGCAACCTGAATGCGGCCGAGACCGCGGCACTGCGCGCCGCGGGACGTCGGCCGGCTGTGCGCCTGCGCGCTGAGGCGGCCGTCGTCGACATCGAGGACCGAGTCCACGGCACCGTGACCGGGGTGGTGGACGACGTGGTGTTGCGACGCAACGACGGTGTGCCGGCCTACAACCTCGCCGTGGTGGTGGACGACGGCGCGCAGGGTGTGACCCAGGTGGTGCGCGGTGACGATCTCCTGTCGTCCACGCCGCGGCAGGTGCTGCTGCAGCGGTATCTCGGGTTGTCGACGCCCGCCTACCTCCACGTACCGCTCGTGCTGGGAGGCGATGGGGCCCGGTTGGCCAAGCGGCACGGGTCGGTGACTCTCGGAGCGCTCGTCGGCCGGGGTCTGGAGCCAGCAACGGTGCTGTCCCTGCTGGCGGAGAGCCTCGGGATGACACATCCCGGTGAACGCGTCACGATGGCCACGTTGGTGGAGCGATTCGACGCAGACGGGCTGCCCCGAGAACCGTGGGTCGTCCCTGCGGACCTGCAACGATCGATGCCGTGAGCCACACCGACCCCGGCACCGATGACATCGATGATCTGCAACGAGTGCTCGGCTACGTGGATGCGGCGGATGACACCGACCCGATCCACCCCGTTGGCCAAGACCTGTACGCGATGTCGTTCTGGACACCGGAGTTCTGTCGGGCGATCATCCGCGCCGCCGAGGCCATTGGCGCGTTCGAGCCCCAGGAGGACGATCCCGTGCCCGGGCACGAGGTGTCGCTGGCGCTGATCAGCCCCCGTCTGTTCGAGCAGGTGCAGAACGACATCGGCATGCGCCTGTGGCCACAGTTGCGCGAGGTCTGGCCGTACATCGACTACCACGGCCTGCGCGACGTGTTCGTGATTCGCTATGCGCTCGGTGAGCAGGAGAGCTTGCGCATCCACCACGACGTCGCCCAGGTCTCGGCGTCGATCAAGCTCAACGACGACTACATCGGTGGCGAGCTGGATTTCCCGCTGCAAGGCTTCGACAACCGTGGCATGGGCGTGGGCTCGTTGCTGGCTTGGCCGTCCCTGGTCACCCACCCGCACCAGACCTGCCAGCTGCAGTCCGGCGTGAAGTACGCCCTCACGATCTGGTGTGAGCTGCCCACTTACGTCGGCTGAATGTGCGTGGTGTGAGTTGGCGCAACGTTGACGAACTGTTACCGAATTGTCGCGATGCCGGCGTCGAGTGCACGGTTTGAGAATGGGGCCCCGGGGTACGATTGTTGTGCTGGAATTCTCCGGCACGCCGGACGCCGGCCTCACGGACACGAAGAGCACGACGCACCGATGAACTGGTCACGCACGCAGAAGAGCCGAGTCGTCACCGCGGCGGCGGGTCTCATCCTCGTTGGTTTCGGGCTGAGTGGATGTACCACGAACGACACCAGCGTCGAGGCCCGTCCGCCCGATACTGTCGCCATCACGCCCGTGATGCCGCCCACCGCTGCGTCGGTCGAGGTCACCGACCCGGCGGCCACGACGGTGCCGGTGACGCAGCCCCCGGCCACCGAACCACCCCCGACAGAGCCGCCGGTCACCGAGCCACCGGTGACAGAGCCGCCCGTGGCAGAGCCGCCCGTGGCAGAGCCGCCGGTCACCGAACCGCCGGTGGCGGAGCCGCCCGTCACCGTGCCCCCGATCCCGGCAAATGTCGAAGTCGTCGGCGCCTCCAGCGCTCCTATCGCTGCCGTGGGGAGCAGGAGCGGCCCCGAAACCCAGGTGATCCAGCTCCGCCTGTTGCAGCTCGGATTCTGGAACGGCGGGGCCGACGGCAAGTTCGGCAAGACCACCCAGCAGGCGGTGATGGCGTTCCAGAAGTACCTCCACCTGCCAGCCTCCGGCAAGGTCGACGCTGATACGGCAGCCTGGCTGCAGGCGGTGGACACGAAGGCTCACGGGCAGGCCGACACGGGTACGCTCGTGGAGGTCGACAAGGGCAACCAGCTGCTGTACTTCATCGTTGACGGCAAGACCCAATGGGTGCTGAACACTTCCACGGCAACGGGACAGCCGTACATGCAAGAAGACAAGAACACGCCCGGTGAGATACAGACCGGTGTCTCGATCACGCCTGACGGTTTGTGGAAGACCGACCGTGAACGCCCGGACGGCTGGTGGGAGGGCGACCTCGGTCAGATCTACCGACCGAAGTACTTCCGCGGCGGCGTGGCCGTACACGGCTCGAACAGCGTCCCCAACTACCCCGCGTCGCACGGCTGCGTACGGGTTTCAGTGCAGGCGATGGACTGGGTGTGGGACACCAACATGATGCCGCTCGGCATCACCGTGTGGGTGCACGAGTAGAACACTGGCAGACTCGCCGACGTGATCCCCGCGCTTGGTGAACTGCGACCCTGGACCGATCCGAATACCGTCGCCCTGCGACGTCTCCCGATGCGGGTGCCGTCCACCGCCTACGACTCGGCCGAGGCCGCCCGCGCCGGTGACGTGGCTGCCTCGCGCCGGCGCAGCCTGAACGGGGCGTGGTCGTTTCGCCTGTTCGACACCCCCGATGACGCTGTGCTGGAGCCCGTCGGCGCCCGCTCCGTGGTGGTGCCCGGCAACTGGACCCTGCAAAATCTCGGTCACAACCCCGAACAGATGACGGGACAGAACCCGGGACAGACGACGGGGCAGGACGTCGACGACCTTCCGCACTACACGAACGTGCAGATGCCCTTCGCCGGGCCGCCCCCGCGGTTGCCCGATCGCAACCCGACCGGTGTGTACCAGCGCTCGTTCGTGGCCCCCGCCAGCTGGGCCAAGGGCCGGCGGATCGTGCTGCACGTCGGGGGTGCAGAAAGTGTGCACGCCGTGTTCGTCAACGGCGCGCTCGCCGGCTACGGCACCGACAGCCGGCTGGCCAGCGAGTACGACATCACCGACCTCGTCCAGCGTGGCTCGAACCAACTTGCGATCGTGGTGATGCGATACAGCGCACAGAGCTACGTAGAGGACCAGGACCAGTGGTGGATGGCCGGCCTGCACCGCGAGGTCTACGTGGAGGCCCGCGCCCTGACCCGGCTGGGCAACCTGCGCTGCGATGCCGATCTGGATGTCGCTACGGGCGTGGGCTCCTTGCGGGTCATCTCGACCGTGGCGTTCCACGACACGCCCAAGCCTGGCTGGACCGTGCGCACCACGCTCGAGCGGCTGAACGGCACACGCGTCGGCAAGTCGGTGCTGACCGAGGTCCCGCACAATTTCGCCTCGCCGTACTCGTTCACCGGCCACCGCGCGGTTGCCGAGCTCACCGTGGCCAAGGCACAGGCCTGGTCGGCAGAGCACCCCAACCGCTACCGGGTGGTGGCCGAGCTGATCGACCCGGACGGCGCGGTCACCGAGGCCCACGCCCAGCTCATCGGATTCCGTCACGTGGAGATTCAGGAGCGTCGCCTACTCGTGAACGGCCAGCCGGTGTGGATCTTCGGCGTGAACCGCCACGATCACCACCCCGAGCGCGGCAAAGCCGTGACGCTCGACGACATGCGCGCAGACCTCGTGCAGTTGAAGCGCCACAACATCAACGCGGTGCGAACCTCGCACTACCCAAATGATCCGCACCTGCTGGACCTGTGCGACGAATTGGGCATGTACGTCGTGGACGAAGCGAACATCGAGAGCCACGCATACAACACCTCGCTGTGCGATGACGACCGCTATCGCGACACCTGGTTGAGTCGCGGCGCGCGCATGGTGGAGCGCGACGTCAATCACCCCAGCATCATCTTCTGGTCGCTGGGCAACGAGAGCGGTTATGGCACCAATCACGATGCGCTCGCTGGTTGGATCCGGCGCAACGATCCCTCGCGACTGCTGCACTACGAGGGCGCAATTTTCCACGATGGCTGGGCCGATGGCGGTCGGTTGGCCACCGACGTGGTGTGCCCGATGTACGCGCCGATCGAGGCCATCCAGGCCTACGGGCGAGACAACCTCGGCGACCGCCCGCTGATCCTGTGCGAGTACAGCCATGCGATGGGCAACTCGAACGGCTCGCTGGCCGATTACTGGGATGTGATCACGTCCACACCTGGCCTGCAGGGTGGTTT
>JAYTSB010000585.1:0-4020 GCA_043745825.1 Actinomycetota bacterium
CGGTGGGGGTCAGCGGCAACATCCTCACCATCCACGGCGCTACCGAGGGACGCACCACCTACCGCGTGACCGTTCCCGCTGATCTCACCGACGTCTACGGCCAGCGCCTCGGGAAGTCCGACGAACGCAGCATCGACATCGGCCCGGCGGCCCCCCAGCTGCAGCAACTCAACCAGCCGTTGACCACGGTGGATCCGTCTGCTGCGCACCCGTCGGTCACGGTCGTGACCGTGAACCACAACGACCTGCGCGTTCGGCTGTTCCGGGTAGCGCCGAACGATTGGGACGCCTACGTCCAGTACTTCGTGAACACGATGCAGCGCGGGCCGGTGGACGGATCGCTGCAGAGTCCGCCGTGGACGCCGTTCTTCGACGACGTCGTCGCCGTTGACGACACACCGGACCGGGCAGTGGAGACCACGATCGATCTCACCGAAGCGCTCGCCGATGGCGGTGCGACGGATCGAGTCGGCCATGTGGTGGTCCTCGTGGAGGCCACCGAGCAATACCCCGTGGACTCCAACGACTACTGGAGCAATCGTCCGACGGTGACGTGGGCGCAGTCGACCGCCATCGGTCTCGACGCGTTCGCCGACTCCAACACGCTGCACGCGTGGACCACCAAGCTGGTCGACGGCAGCCCGCTCGTGGGTGTCACCGTGCAGGCGCACGCCGGCGACGGCTCGACAGTCGGCTCGGCCGCCACGTCCGACGGCGACGGCCTCGCCACCATCGAGCTGACCTCGACGCTCGGCCAGTACCTGCTCGCCACATCCGGTGACGACACGGCGCTGCTCGCCAACGGCTTCTATGGCGGGGGTTGGCAGCGCCAAGCCATGGCTGATGAACCGCGCTGGTTCGTCTTCGACGACCGGCACACCTACCGCCCCGGGGAGACCGTGTCGCTGAAGGGCTGGATCCGCCGGCTCACTCTGAGCAGCAATGCTCAGCTCGAGTTGGTGGGCCCTGATGCCACGGTCGCGTTCACGGTCACCGACGGGCAGGGCAGCCCGATCGCCGACGGCACGGCCGATGTCGGCCCGCTCGGCGGGTTCGACTTCACCTTCATCATTCCGGCGGACTCCAACCTGGGCTACTCGTTCGTGCAGCTCACCCTCGGCGGTGTGGCAGCCCTGTCTTACGGCGGCACCAGTCATCAGTTCCAGATCCAGGAGCTCCGTCGCCCGCAGTTCGAGGTCCGGGCGCGCAGTGAGAGTTCGGATCCTGCGGTGCTGGGCGCGCCCACCACCGTGGCCGTCGACGCCAACTACTACGCCGGTGGACCGCTGGGCGCGGCGCCGGTGGACTGGCAGGTCACCACGTCCGCCGCCACGTACGCGCCGCCCGGTTGGGACGAGTACTCGTTCGGGCGATGGACCCCGTGGTGGTACGCCACCGACAACTTCGGATACCGCGGTGGTCCGGCTGGCGGATATGTGGGCGGCTCCTACGACAGCATGGGTGGGTACTCCATCGGGCCGTGCTGCGGACCGCCCGACCAGAGCACAGCAACGTTCACCGGCGAGACCGACGCCGACGGATCGCACTACCTGCAGATCGATCTCGCCGGCCTCGACCCCAGCCTCGCCGGCCTGCCGGTGGCGGTGTCCGCGCAGGCCACGGTCACCGATGTGAACCGCCAGCAGCTCGCCGACGCGACGGCGCTGATCGTGCATCCGGGCGAGCTGTACGTCGGCCTCCGCGGCGCGCAGACCTTTGTCGACCGCGGCGAACCGCTGCAGGTCGAGGCCATCGTCACGGACATCGACGGCGCCATCGCCACGGGTCGCGCCGTGCAGATGACGGCGAGTCGCACCGACTCGGTGTTCCGCAATGGGGCGTGGACCACCGAGCAGGTGGATCCGCAGTCGTGCGACATCACATCGGCCGCTGATGCAGTGCCATGCACGTTCACCACGGCGGTGGGCGGCACGTACACGGTCACGGCAACGGTCACCGACGATCAGGACCGCACCAGCATGAGCGAGCTCACCCGATGGGTCAGCGGTGCGGTGACGCCGCCGACGCGAGCCGTCGCCGAGCAGACGCTCACCATCGTGCCCGATGCCGCGGTCTACACCCCGGGAGGGATCGCTCACCTGTTGGTGCAGTCTCCGTTCGCCACGGGCACGGGCCTGCTCACGGTCATTCGCAACGGCATCATCGGCACGCAGCGCTTCGACGTCACCGAGGGTTCGGCCGTGGTGGACGTGTCCATCACCGATGCTGAGATCGCCGGCATCGACGTGAGCATCGAGGTCGTCGGGGCCACCGAGCGCACGTCCGACGACGGAACGGCCGCTCCGGATGCTCCCTTGCGGCCCGCGTTTGCGACGGGTGCCATCAGCCTGCCGATCTCCACGGGTTCGCGCACGCTCACCGTCAGCGCAGTGCCCCACGAGACGTCGGTGGAACCGGGGGCGTCAACGGAGGTGGACGTGAGCGTCACCGATTCCGCCGGCCGGCCCGTGGCGGGCAGCGAGCTTGCGGTTGTGGTGGTGGACGAGGCCATACTCGCTCTCAGCGGCGGTCAGGGCACCGGCGATCCGCTCAGCGCGTTCTACGGCGGTCTGCCGTCGTACATCTCTGCGCAGTACGGCCGTTCCAGCATCGTGCTGTCGGCGACGGACACGTTCGCCGACAACGGCGCGTCCGGCGAGGCCAGCGCCGACACGACCGCTGCGTCGACGGCAACCCCGGAAACCACCGCCGTTGACGGCGCCGGCGACAGCAAGACATCCGCGATGCCCGCTACGGGGCCGGGCCTGGCCGGTGGGGGTGCCGGTGGTGCGAACGGGACGCCGACGGCCACCATCGCCGTGCGCACGAACTTCGACGCACTCGCCGTGTTCGAGCCGTCAGTGCTCACCGACGATGCCGGCCACGCCACCGTCGACGTACCGCTGCCGGACAACCTCACCCGCTACCGAGTCATGGTGGTCGCCGTTGCCGGCGCCCAGCAGTTCGGCTCCACCGAGGCCACCATCACGGCGCGACTGCCGTTGATGGTGCGTCCCATCGCACCGCGGTTCTTGAACTTCGGCGACACCTTCGAGCTGCCCGTCGTGGTGCAGAACCAGACCGATGCGGACATGCAGGTCGACATCGTGGTGCAGGCCGACAACCTCTTCCTCGGGGAGGGTGCCGATGCCGCAACCGGTGTCGGTCAGCGAGTCACGGTGCCCGCCAACGACCGCGTCGAGGTGCGGTTCGCGATGGCCGCCGCAACGGCTGGAACCGGTCGGTTCCGTGTGGCCGCCACTAGTGGCGATGCAGCCGATGCGGCAACGGTGGAGCTACCCGTCTACACGCCCGCGACCGCGGAGGCGTTCGCCACCTACGGCGTGATCGACGACGGCGCGACACTGCAACCTGTCGTCGCCCCCACCGGGGTGATCCCCGAGTTCGGTGGCCTGGACATCACCACGTCGTCGACGTCGCTGCAAGCCCTCACCGACGCCGTGATCTACCTCACCCAGTACCCGTACCAGAGCGCCGACGCGCTGGCCTCGCGCATCGTTGCCATCGCTGCGCTGCGCCCGGTACTGGACGCGTTCGATGCACCTGGCATCCCATCGCCGCAGGCCCTCGACGGTGCCGTCGCCGACGACATCACGGCACTCGTCGCCCTGCAGAACGACGACGGCGGCTTCCCGTTCTGGTTGCGCGGCGAAACGACCGATCCGTTCATCTCCGTCCAGGCCGCGCAGGGGTTGGTGGTGGCTCGCGACGCGGGTTACACGGTTCCGGGCGACAGCATCGCCCGGGCGCTTGCCCACCTCACCGACATCGAGCAGACCTACCCGGCCGAGTACAGCCAGGAGACGCGTGACATCATCAGCGCCGCAGCGTTGCATGTGAGAGCCCTGGGCGGCGACCGTGACGCAGCAAAGGCCAACGATTTGTACGACCGTCGGGCCGATGCGCTGTCCCTCGACGCACTGGCCTGGCTGTGGCCGGTGGTCGACGACCCCGCCGCGGTCACCGGCATCGACCGGAAGATCCAGAACGCTGCGGTGG
>JAYTSB010000586.1:0-1937 GCA_043745825.1 Actinomycetota bacterium
ACCTCGCCGAAGGGGAAAGCCCGATTGTCTGTGAGGACGCCCGGGTGAAGCTCTCAGGTTCCGTGACAGCGGGGGTCCCGCCTTCACGCGTCCGGAGCAACCCATGGAACCTCGCCAGAGTCTTGTCGAACTGATCGAGCGCGACGAGTTTGTCCGCCGTCACATCGGCCCGGATGCCGCTGACCAGGCGCACATGCTGGCCACGCTCGGCCTGGGTTCGATCGAGGAGCTGCTCGCGGCCACCGTGCCCGATGTGATCCGGATGACCGCGGGGCTGAACCTGCCCGGCGCCGTGACCGTCACCGAGGCACTGGACGAGCTCCGTTCGCTCGCCGACCAGAACGTGCTGACCACGAGCCTGATCGGCATGGGCTACAGCGGCACCATCACCCCGCCGGTGATCGCCCGCAACGTGCTCGAGAACCCGGCGTGGTACACCGCCTACACCCCCTACCAGCCCGAGATCAGCCAGGGCCGCCTGGAGGCGATCCTCAACTTCCAGACGATGGTGGCAGACCTCACCGGGTTCTCCATCGCCAACGCCTCGCTGCTCGACGAAGCCACCGCTGCGGCGGAGGCGATGACCATGATTCGCCGCCTGAGCAAGCACACCGGCTCGACGTTCTTCGTCCACGAGGACACCCACCCGCAGACCATTGCCGTGCTCACCACCCGGGCGGCGCCGATCGGCATCGAACTCGTCATCGGCGGGGCCGCTGCGTTCGATCCGACGGCGTGTTTCGGCGCACTGATCTCCTGGCCGGGCTCCAGCGGTGAACTCCATGATCACACGGCACTCGTCCAGGCCGCCCACGCCAACGGTGCGCTCGTCGCTGCGGCCACCGACCTGCTCGCCTGCGTGCTGCTGACGCCCCCCGGACACGCCGGTGTCGACATCGCCATCGGCCTGGCGCAGCGCTTCGGCGTCCCGATGGGCTTCGGCGGACCCCATGCTGCGTTCATCGCCACCCAGGAGTCCCATGCACGGGCCCTGCCTGGTCGGCTCGTTGGCGTCAGCACCGACACGGCGGGGCGCCCGGCCCTGCGCCTGGCTCTGCAGACACGCGAGCAGCACATTCGGCGCGAAAAGGCGACCTCGAACATCTGCACCGCCCAGGTGCTGCTCGCCAACATCGCCGGGCTGTATGCCGCCTGGCACGGTCCGCACGGCCTGCGTCGCATCGCTGAACGTGTTCACCGCCTGACCTCGATCGCCGTCGCCGGCCTGCGGGCCGGGGGCGTTGACGTGCTCAACACCACCTGGTTCGACACCGTGCAGTGTCGGGTGGCCGATGCTGCGGCCGTGGTGGCCGGGGGCCGCGCCCAGGGATTGGCCCTCCGACTCGTCGATCCGGTCACCGTGGGCTTCAGCCTCGACGAGACGTCGACCCCGATGACCGTCGACCTCTTGTGGAGCGTGATGGGCGTGGTCGCGTCGGTGGCCAACCTCGATCACTCTGCGGCCGACGGCATCCCCGCCGAGACTCGCCGCCACGATGAGATCCTGACCCACGCCGTGTTCAACCGCTACCACAGCGAGCACGAGATGCTTCGCTACCTCCGCCGACTCGCCGACAAGGACCTTGCTCTCGACCGCACCATGATCCCGCTGGGTTCGTGCACGATGAAGCTCAACGCGACCGCGGAGATGATGCCCATCACGTGGCCACAGTTCGCCCACGTGCATCCCTATGCCGATTCCGCCCACACCACCGGGTATCGAACGATGATCGCCCAGTTGGAGCAGATGCTCGTCGCCATCACCGGCTACGACGCGGTGAGCCTGCAGCCCAACGCCGGCAGCCAGGGCGAGTTCGCCGGCCTGCTCGCTATCCGCAACTACCACGCCAGCCGCGGCGACCAGCAACGCACGGTGTGCCTGATCCCATCCAGCGCGCACGGCACGAACGCGGCGAGCGCGGTGATGGCCGGCATGC
>JAYTSB010000587.1:0-2954 GCA_043745825.1 Actinomycetota bacterium
ATCTGGTGTGGATGCTGCAGGTCCACCAGGACTTCCAGGGCAAGCACTACTACGCCCACTTCGGCGCAGACCCCAACAAGCGCGACGCGTTCGTCGATCATCCCGCCTATGCGCTCACGGCCCAGTTCACCGACGAATGGGACCAGATCGCATTCGACCCGAACGGCGAGACGTACCCGCTCGAGCACTTCGAGCCGATGGTGCGCGAGGTCTTCGGCCGAGTCAAGTACTGACGCTCTCCGTCAGCTGCCGTGCCACAGCTGTAGCGGCGTCTTGTCGCGCGGTCCTGTGAACGGCACCTGCTGCGGCGTGCCGTGATGACCTGCGGAGGCGTACGCGGCGCAGACGATGTCCAGGATCAACCGGCCGAAGGCGACGTCCATGAACGGTGTGCGTTGGTTGGCGAGATCTTGGGCGAACGCACGCAGCTGATCGAAGTAGCCGAGATCCTCGATGAACGCGAGCGGCAGCCCGCTGGCCGGCAGGGGCACGGTCTCCCCGTTGTGTTCAAGGGTGGGCGTCGGCCAGAACTCCACGCGCAGCACGCCGGTATCGCTGCTCAGCTGCACGTCCCAGACCTGTGCCTCGCTCTGCCAGCTCGACACGACGCGTCCGACCAGGCCGCTGCGGAACGTGAGCTCGACCTCTGCGTGCTCGTCGCTGTTGTGCCCGTCGCCGCCGCGCAGCGTGGCCCGCACCGACGTCACCGGACCCGCACCGTTGGCGCCCGCCGCCAAGACGGCCAGTGCCAGGGGGTGCACACCCAGGTCGAAGAGCGCGCCACCACCCCACGCATCGCTCGTGAACTCGCCCCAGGTGGGCAGGCTCTGGAGCGTACGCAACTCCATGTGGGTGATGGGTCCGAGCTCGGCAGCCATGGCCAGCAACCGCTGCACGACGGGCGCGTAAGCCAGGTTCTCGGCGTACAGCACGCGTTGGTGGTGGGCGGCTGCGGCGGCCACGAGCGCATCGGCGTCGACGAGTGTGGTGCACAGCGGCTTTTCCAGAACCACTGCTGCACCGGCGTCGAGCAGGTGCAGCGTGTCGGCCGCATGCAGCTGCGGGGGAGTGGACACCACCACGACATCGGCGCCGCCGGGGAGGTCAGCGTAGGTGAGCTCCGTCGTGGAGAGCCGCTCGGCCTGCGCTGCGGCGCGTTCGGCCGTGCGCGAGGCCACGCCCACGATGGGCATCTGCAAGAACTTCGCAGCGGCACCATGTGCGCCGGAGATCATTCCCGCGCCCCAGAGGCCGATGTTGGGCGGGGAGCTGCTCATCGGTGGCGGTCGATCACTTCCCGGCGAGGGCGGCGACGACCGGTGCGAAGGGCTCGACGTCTTCTGCACCGACGATGATGTAGCTGAAGCCCCACTTCTCGCGTCGGGCAAGCAGGTCCTCGATCATCTTCTCGGTGGATCCAACGAGCGCGAACGGCGATTCCACCATGAACTCGCGGGGCACGCCGAAGGCGCCGGAGAATGAGTCGATGACCTTGTCGCGCTCCGGGGTGACCCTCACCATGAACACGCGCACGTTCATCTCGATCTCGCTCATCCGCTGGCCGGCCGCAGCGTGCACGATGGCCACCTTTTCGTCGACGGCCTCCGCGGTCATCGTGGAGATCGCGTCGGGACCCACAACGCCCGCGGTCATCGTGCCGTTGATGCCGACGATGTCTGCCTCGCGCGCCGCGATGGACAGCACCCGTTTGCCGCCACCGCCGATGAGGACCGGTGGGCAGGGCCCTTGAAGCGGCTTGGGGAGACCGTTGTGGTTGGTCACGTTGTAGTGCTCGCCGCTGAACGAGAACGGCTCGGCACCCATGGCGCCCTTGATGACGGCCAGGCCCTCG
Organism: Actinomycetota bacterium; assembly: GCA_043745825.1. Classification (GTDB taxonomy): domain Bacteria; phylum Actinomycetota; class Acidimicrobiia; order Acidimicrobiales; family Ilumatobacteraceae; genus WLMZ01. The sequence goes on from JAYTSB010000587.1 coordinate 1,853, forward strand.
ACGAAGCGGTCGATGCGTACCTTGGGAGAGTCGTACGGCATGCCCGACTCCTCGTAGTCGCTGATCATCCAGCCGGCGCCGAGACCGATCTCGATTCGTCCATCGGACAGCACATCCATCGTGGCCAGTTCCTTGGCGAGCACGATCGGGTGCTTGTAGTCGTTGTCCCACACCAGGGCACCGATGCGCAACGTGGTGGTGGCGTCCGCAGCGGTCATCAAGGCGGGAACGGGCGCGAGCTGATCGCCGAAGTGGTCAGGCATCGTCAGCACGTCGTAGCCGTTGGATTCGGCGCGTTGGGCCAGCGCGACCCACTCGGAACGGTTGGCTGCGGTGGAGGCCTGGACACCGAATCGGAACGGCCTGGATGTTGGCGGCTGGGCTGCGGTCATGCCGGCACGATAGCCCGCGGGTCGTGCCCGCACCCTGGCCTGGGATCCGGACGCGCCACCCGCAGCCCGCCCCCGAGAACTAACGTCGTGTTTGCTGTGCGTCGCGTCTCGTGGATCTTTCGGTTGTTGGCGACGGTGCTCGCCGGGGCGATGTTCATCGCCGCCGTGACCATCGCCGTCGCGCCGCGGCTGTGGGGCATCGCCAACTCGCACGAGGAGTTGCCCACGACGCTGCCGCCGTTCGAACCGCTCGCCCAGCGCAGCTACGTCTACGACCGCAACGGTGGTGAGATCGCGATCTTCGAGAAGGAGAACGTGCAGCCGTTCACGCTGCCCCAAGTGCCACCCGACGTCGTCAAGGCCGTGCTCGCCGTTGAAGATCGCGAGTTCTACACGCACGACGGCGTGAACGTGCGCAGCCTGATCCGCGCCACGCTCTCCAATTTCTCGTCGGGCGCAGCGCGCCAGGGCGCGTCCACCATCACCCAGCAGGTGGTGAAGAACGAGTTCCTCGCGGGGCTGCCGCGCGACGGACGCTACAAGCTGCTCCAAGTGCACTACGCGCTGATGTTGGAGAAGGTGAAGACCAAGGACGACATCCTCGAGCGCTACCTCAACACCATCTTCTTCGGAAACAACTCCTACGGCCTGGCAGCAGCGGCGGAGACCTACTTCGGGGAGAAGGTGGAGGACCTCACCCTCGTCCAGGG
>JAYTSB010000588.1:0-2955 GCA_043745825.1 Actinomycetota bacterium
CACCGGCGGCATCGGTCGACTCTGCATCATCGAACAGGGCTTCCCTCTTGCAGTGCCCGTGAACTACCGCATCGACGGCAAGTCGGTCGGTGCGCAGACGGTGGTCATCCGCACCGCCCCGACCACGCTGATCGGCCGATACGAAGGCCCGGCATCGCTGGAGGTCGACGAGATCGATCTCGATGCCGGCACCGCGTGGAGCGTGATCGTGCGCGGCACCGTGCGTCGGGTCTTGGGCACCCACGATCTCCCCGATCCGAAGCCGCTGCTGTCCGATGGTCGCCTGCAGTGGATGTCGATGCCTGTGGGCGCTGTGAGCGGTCGCCGTTTCCGGTTGGAGTCGACCGAGAACCTCTTCTCCGTCGAATGGCAGATGGTCGCCGGCTGATTCCGAGCACTCGGCCTGCGGTATCGTCAGCGCAACGGCTCGACGCTGCCGTCGGCGGCCACGTAGAGCTCGTCGGGCAACGGGGCAGGCATGTGACCCGATGCATTCGCCGCGTCGGCATGGCACTGCCAGGCCCAGGCCCTGGCCAGCACGTCGAGGCCGCGCTGCCATGATGCCAGCCCGAGTGGAGCTCGAATGATCGAGCCACCGTCTGCGATCTCCACGACGAGCTGACCACGCCGGCAGACGAGGCAGGCATCGACCTCGTCCGACGCGAGGAGGGCGCTGACGAGCAGATCGGCCACGGCGCCCTCGTCGCGGATCGGTCCGTCGGTGCGATCGGTGGCAGGCAGCACCACGCATCCGTCGGACACCGCCACCTCGGCGATGCTGCGCAGCTGTGCCGTGGTGGATGCCGTCAGCACCGGTACGACCAGTCCCGTGGAGCGAGCGCCGTCGCCCAGTGAGGACATCTTCGCCGTCTCGGCGGCCGAGGTGGCCCAACTGGAGACGCCCACCACTCGTGGGCCGCGCGGCGCGATTGCCGTCGCGAAGTAGAGACCGAGGTCGACCAGGCCGACGCGGTCCACTGCGTGGATGACACCGTCGTCGTCGACGAGGACGCCGGAGCCCGGTTCGGCAACTGTCACCAATGGTTTGAGCGCGGCGGCCGTCCGGGCGATGCGCCGGTACCGATGGCCCAGCGGCAGCCGACCTCGGTCGATCAGCACCGCGCGCGTGTCCGCATCCCGCGACCACCACACGAGCAGGTCCTCCGTCACCACGTCCGACGATTCGCCGAGCGTGACGAAGGCCGAGACGCCGAGGCCACGCCGATGGATCTCGTGTTGCAGGGAGCCCGATGTCAGATCGTCGTCGGTCACCACGGCGATGGAGCCGGCTGCGAAGGGACGAGGATCGCGTGTGGCCAGCAGCCCGATCGCCGGAACCGCGATGCCGGCGCATGGTCCGATGATCCGCAGATCGTGCTGGTGCGCCAGCTCGGCGAGCGAGCCGCATTGCTGCGTCACCGCATGGGGCGTGGTGCTCACCACGAGTACGGACCGAACGCCGGCGGCGCCACACTCGTGCAGCACATCGCTGACCTCCGCCGGGGCGACGGCGACCACGGCCAGCTCCGGTACGTTGTCGAGATCCGCAAGGGCGCGCACACGGGTCAGCGTGCTGCCAGGCAACGGTACGCGACCCGTCTTCTCCGCCGGGTCCACCACGCTCACCCGGCCAGTGAACAGCGCGCCCAGCGCCCCGGTGATGCGCCGCGCCGAGGCGGTACCGTGGCCTGCGTCGCCGAACACGGCCACGTGGCGCGGGCGAAAGAACGGACCGATCGACGCGACCACGGCGGTGGCCTCGCGCTCGACAGCCTCGTGTCGCAGTCCCTGGTGGTCGCCCAGCTCCATCACCACGTCCATCAGGCCGCTGTCGAAGCGATGCCGTTCATCGAGGCCGGCGGTGCGGAACACCAACTGCATCGCGGTGTTCCCGGGCAGCGTCTCGGCAACGAGGCGCTGCACGCCCACCTGCTCGGCCACGACGGCGAGATCCTCCAGCAGGAGTGTGGCGATGCCCTGCCCGTGCAGGTCATCGGTGACCGCAAAGGCCACTTCGGCGGAGGTGGGATCCGCGTCCAGCACATGGAGCTCGCCGACCCCGACGATCTCGTCACCCATGCAGGCCAGCAGTGTCGCGTGCCGGGGCAGCTCGGGAGCCACGAGGGCAGCCACCTCTCGGTCCGGGATCGCTCGGCGCAGGCCGAAAAAGCGGTAGTACGTGGACGTGTCGCCGAGGTGCTCGTAGAAGTCACGTACCCGCGGTGCGTCATCCGGCGCCGCAGGTCGGAGGTGCACGGCGTGCCCGTTGGCCAGCACGGCGTAGCGATCAAAAGCGTCCATTCGGACGGTGCCGGCGGTCATCCCCGCATCGTCCGACGGCCAGACCGCGGTCACCAGGGTCGAACGTCACAACCACCTCAGGTGCGGCGGTGGCGTTCCGACTGGCGGGCGGCGTAGACCGCTGCTTCGGTGCGCCGGCTCATCCCCATCTTGGTGAGCAGGTTGGACACGTAGTTCTTGACCGTCTTCTCGGCGAGGAACATCTCGGCCGCGATCTGCCGGTTCGTCTTGCCATCGGCCAGCAACTCGAGGATGCGGCGTTCCTGGCCGCTCAAACCAGCCAACCGCGGGTCCTCGGCGCTGCCGTTGCGGAGCCGTTCCATGACTCGACTCGTCATCGTGGCGTCCAGCAACGAGCGCCCGGCCCCCACTTGGCGTACTGCGTTGACGATGTCGTTGCCCTTGACCTGTTTCAACACGTATCCAGCAGCACCGGCGACGATGGCCTCGAACAACGCCTCGTCGTCGTCGAACGACGTCAACATGAGACAGGCGAGCTTGGGATGCGTAACGCGCAGCTCCCGGCACAGCTCGACCCCGCTGCCGTCTGGCAAACGCACGTCGAGCACCGCAACATCGGGCGCCGCCGAAGCCACCCGGCGCAGCGCCTCTTCCACACTTCCAGCTTCGCCGACGACCTCGAAGTCGTCCTCC
>JAYTSB010000589.1:0-8390 GCA_043745825.1 Actinomycetota bacterium
CACAGCGGAACCCAGCTCGTGTTTCGACCCACCTTCGCGTTGCACTCCTACGTCACGCCCAACCCGGCGCTACTGCTGTGCTCGGCCTCCACCCCGCCGGGCGGCGGCGTGCACGGCATGGGAGGCCTGCACGCCGCCAACCGGGCCTTGGCGGGTGTGCTCCGCTGACGATCGGCTCAGGAGACCGTCGCCCTCGCCTCGATCGCATCGGACGCCTGGTTCTGCGGCGCTGTCACCGCGAACTTGCGGGGCTTGGACTTCTCCGCCACTGGAATGGTGAGGGTCAGCACGCCGTGCTCATAGGTGGCGTGCAACTTGTCGTGATCCAGACCGTCGCCGATGAGCAGTTGGCGGCGGAAGCTGCCGTGCACCCGCTCGCTGGCCACGACGTCGTCACCATCGACGGGACGCCACGAGCGCTCCGCCGTCAGGGTGAGCACGTTGCGCTCAACCTCGACATCGATCGACGCCGGATCGACGCCGGGCAGGTCGAAGTGGATGACGAACGTGTCGCCGTGACGATACGCGTCCATCGGAACGCCGGGACGCCTGAGCGAAGCCGACGCCTGATCCAGAACGCGATCCATCTCCCGGAACGGGTCGAAACGAAGCAACATGGACACGGCTCAATCCTCCTTGTTGGTGTTGGTTGATGTCACCGACCGATCAGAGCCGCGACCGGCGGTGGCGACTGGGGAACGGCGCGAACGCGCAGGGGTCGCGGTGAGGTAGCGGCGCACACTGCGGACATCCTCTAGTCCGGCGCGCTCGACGATCTCGTCCAGATCCACACCCGCGCGGTGCGCAGTGGAGATGTGGAACCGCCGGAGCTCGTTGGCGGTGACGGGCCGGTCGCGTTCGGCAACCGGCAGTCGCTTCAGCAGATGGTCGGCGCCGAATCGCGTGAGTCGGTGGGCCCCGGCCTTCGTCGTGGACGAGCGAGCGCTGACGAACAGCGGCCCGCTGCGACGGCGACCGGCGAGCCGGCGAACGGCTCCATGACTGCGCTCGTGCAACACGATCGGCCTTCCGGTGCGGCGAGGGATTGCCAGATGTATCTGAGGCGGCCGCCCGGAGAGATCATCGACGTCCACGGCGAGGGCCTCGCCCATCTTCAAGCCGTCGAACACGAGCAACGCCACCAGCGCGTGGAGTCGGCTGTCGTTGTCCGCAGCCCACGTGAGCGAGGTCTCGACGTGGTGAGGTGTGAGTGCCAGCGTCGGACTGGGATCATCGGCTTGCACGGGTGGGCGGTTGCTGCCCATCACCGGGTTGAGCAGCACAGCATCGTGCTGCAGGGCGAACTGGAAGAACGAGGACAGCGACGACGACCTCCGGCGAATGGTGGACGGGCTGTCACCGGCCCCCGCACAGGCGGCTTGGAAGGCCACGACATCGGCGGTGTCGACCCGCAGCGGGACGGCCGTGTGCTCGGCACACCAACGGCCGAAGAGTGCCAGGTCCGTACGGTATGCGGCACGCGTGTTGGTCGAGGCCTGTCCGGCCAGCCAGGCTGCGGCCACCGCGTCGTACCGCTGCGCTTCGCTGAAGGACGACGGCACGTGTTCCATGCCGCAATGATGCCAGCGGGCCGCGAATAAGTCAACATAATCATGTTGACTATGTTGAGTCAGATCGCCCCGCCGAGCTCGAGCGCAGTGGTCTCGATCGAGGAGTACGGGAGGTGGGCGAAGAAGGAATCCGCCTGCTGCACCAGCCGGCGCACAGCCACGTAGTTCGCCCCACCGCCGAACAGTGCGCCCACACCGAGTGGCAGCGCGGTGCCAATCGCGATCGCGCCGCGGCGGGTGCCATAGCGGCGCACGACCATCCGGCTGAGGGTCCCGTTCGTGGCGCGCAACGTGGCCATCGTCAGCCCACGCTTGTTCGTCTCACCCGCATCGATGCCGAGCCCGGCGCCCATCTGGTTGGCGATGCCGGCGAAGCCCTGCCGTGCCGTGCTGCCGAAGATCAACACGGCCAGCACCCAGGCTCGACGCTCTTCCACGGTGGGGGTGGGCCGGCCGTGCAGCGCCGCGATGGTCAGGATCAGATCACCCGAGCGGGCCGTGAACCAACCCAATTCGGCGGTGGCGGCCATCACCGTGGCCGCGGTGCCAACGAGCGGCGTAGCTGCGGCGATACCGGCCGCCGCGCCCACAGCACCCAACTCGCGGGCAAAGGCGTCGGACAGGGCGCGGATCTTCTCGGGCCGAACATCGCCCGGCAGCGCGCCCGCACGCGCGACCGCTGCCTCCCAGCGCGCCCCCGTGGCCTTCTCCACTCCGGCCAGGATCGACTTCGCAGCAACATCGATGTCCATCGAGGTGAGCTGCTGGAAGTACTCCCTCGGTGAGCGTCGCGCGGCGCGTGCCATCTCCCCTGTGTAGCACGCACCGTTGCGCTGCATAGGGCGGCCCGGGACAGAGCGATCTCACCACCGATCGTTACAGTCGCGGCCGTGAGCGAGCCCACGGAACAGCACGGTGTCATTCAGCACGGCGTCGATCTGGTCCGCCTCGCGATGTGGATGGACGAGCGTCATCTCGGCGACGGCGCGATCCAGGATGTCGAGCTCATCGCCGGCGGCACGCAGAACGTGCTGCTGCGCTTCCGGCGCGGCGACGAGACATATGTGTTCCGCCGACCGCCCACGCACAAGCGGCCGAACAGCGACGAGACGATGCGGCGCGAGGCGCGAGTGCTCGCTGCGCTGAGTGGGTCGGACGTGCCTCATCCGCAGCTCGTGGCCGCGGAGGCGGACGAGTCCGTGCTCGGTGCCGCCTTCTACCTAATGGAGCCGATCACCGGATTCAACCCGGGCAGCGGCGTGCCCGAACCGCATGCCTCTGATCCGGCGATGCAGCGCAACATGGGCATGTCGATGGCCGATGCGATCGCCGCGCTCGGCCGCGTCGATCACGTGGCCGTCGGCCTCGCCGGCTTCGGCAATTCCGACGGCTGGCTCGAGCGCCAGGTACCCCGCTGGCGCGCCCACCTGGATTCGTATGCAGCGATCGAGAGCTACCGCGGCAGCGACGCCATCCCCGGCGTCGAAGCCGTCGGTGCCTGGCTGGAGGCGCACCGTCCGCAGCACTGGACGCCCGGTATGATCCACGGTGACTTCCACTTCTCCAACGTCATCGTGGCTCCCGACCGGGGCGCGTTGGCCGCCGTGGTCGACTGGGAGCTGGCCACCATCGGCGATCCGCTCCTCGACCTCGGCCACCTGCTGGCCACATGGCCGACGCGCCACAGTGGTGTGGGCGTCGGCATGGCCGGTTCGGCGCTGCCCACGCCGGCCGAGATCGTCGAACGTTACGCCGCTGGCAGCAGCCGCGACGTGTCGAACATCGCCTGGTACCAGGTGCTGGCGTGCTACCGGCTGGGCATCATCCTGGAGGGCACGAACGCACGCGCCGACGCCGGGCAGGCGCCACGCGAGATCGGCGACCTCCTGCACGCCCACACGGTGAGCCTGTTCACCCAAGCGCTGGAGCTGATCGGCGCGGCAACCACAGGGTGAACGACGCTCCGTCGGTGATGACATCGGCGGTGAGATCACCGCCGTGGCTGCGGGCGATGCGCCGCGAGATCGTGAGACCAAGGCCGGCGCCGCCGGAGTCGCTGTCACGCGCCGCGTCCAGCCGGGTGAAGGGTTGGAAGATCTGCTCACAATCGGCTTCGGCCAGCGGCGTTCCGTCGTTCATCACGCGCACCCACGCCCGATCCGGTTCGGCGCAGATGTCCACGTCGATCCGAGTCGTGGCGTGACGCTGCGCATTGCTGAGCAGGTTGCGCAGCACGCGGGTGATCAGGTCGGCATCGCCCTCCAGCGAGATCGGTCCCGGATAGGGATGCCAGTGGATCGGCACGTCTCCTGGCGGGGCTGAGCTCACGGCTCGTTCGGTGACACCACCGAGGTCCATCAACGCGTGGCGCACGGGACCATCGCGTGGATCGGTGCGGGCGAACTCGAGCAGCTCTCGCGACAACCGCTCGAGTCGATCGATCTCCACGAGCACGTCGCCCGCCGTTTCGCCCCAGTCGGTGCGATCGGGGTAGGCCAAACCGACCTCCAACTGCGTGCGCGCCGATGCAAGCGGACTCCGCAGCTCGTGAGAGGCATCCGCTGCGAATTGCCGCTGGCGGCGGGCATCAGCGTCGAGGCGATCGAGCAGGTGGTTCAGCGTGTGCGCGAGCCGGCCGAGCTCGTCGTCGGTCTCCGGTGCAGTGAGCCGCCGCTCCAGCGAGGAGGCCTCGATCTCATCCACCTCGCTGCGCATCTCCTCCACCGGCGTGAGGGCGCGACCGACACTGCGCCACAGCACCCACGCGGCGACGCCAACCAGCAGGGGCACACCTGCCAGCAGAGCGATGGCCATCGTGCGCACTGCGTTGTCGGCCGCGCTGAGCGAGGACACGCCGTAGATGAACCGTGCACCCGTCGGCGTCTCCACCGCGCGCGCCACCAACCGGTAGCGCTCATCGGGATCACTGTCGATCAGTTCGCCGGACACCGTCGAGGTCGAGGTCGAACCAACGCGGGGCGTTTCGACGATGTCGAGGTGCGTGGACTGGGCGAAACCACGCGTCGCAGCCACCAGCGTGCCGGCCTCGTCGTACACCTGGATCTGGCCGATCTCGCGGCCCTTGGCGTCCAGCACCGGGGGCAGGCTGCCGGCGGAGACCTGTGACACGACTTCGTCGATCTGCTGGCGGAGCAGCGCCTCGGTGTCCTGCTCCAGCGCCCGACGCAGGAGCCCGGTGAGTGCCAGCGCGCCGATGACCAGGACGAGGGCGATCAACCCGCCCGCGGCGAGGGTGACCCGCAGGCGGAGTGAACGGCGCCGCGTGCCCTTCCGGGCGTGGCGAGCCATCAGCGCCGCCCAACGGACATGCGGTACCCACCGCCGCGAATGGTTTCGATCGCATTCGGGTCGAGCTTGCGGCGCAGCGCGGAGACGTGAACCTCCACCACGTTGTCACCGCCCTCGTACGCGAAATCCCACACGTTGGTCAGGATGTCGGTCTTGGGAACCACCTCACCGGCGCGGCGCATCAGGTACTCGAGCACGGCGAACTCTCGCCCCGTCAATTCGACCTCGTCGCCGCGCGCGGTGCACACCCGCGTCAAGGGGTTCAACGTGACGACTCCGGCGGTGAGCGCAACCGGGCGCGGCCCGGCGCCACGGCGCACCAACGCACGCAGACGGGCGACGAGCACCAGATAGGAGAACGGCTTGGACAAGAAGTCGTCGGCGCCGATCTCCAGCGCCTCGGCCTCGTCCATCTCGCCGTCCTTCGCAGTCAGCATCAGCACCGGCGTCCAGATCTGCTTCTCGCGCAGCGTCTGACAGACCTTCAAGCCGTTGATGCCCGGCAGCATGATGTCGAGCACGATCACGTCGTAGGGCTGTTCCGTGGCCAACCACAGGCCATCGCTGCCGTTCGAGGCGACGTCGACGGCGAAGCCCTCGGCCTCCAAGCCTCGCTTCAGCGCGGCGGACAGACGCACCTCGTCTTCCACCACCAGCACCTTCATCCGCCGAGTATCGCACCGCCCCGGCGCCAACGGGTCGTTCCTGAAGCGATCTTCAGCCGCCTTCAGGAACCACTCAGTCCGGCAGCGCATTGTGTTCTCGTCGGCGACCCCCCGCCGCCGAACAGCCCCTCGTACAGAAAAGATCCGCAATGACCACGATGATGTCCACCCCGTCCACCCGCCCCTCGAACAGCCCGGCAACCGGCCCGGCCACCAACTCGGCAACCACGCCGGCCACCCGGCTGCCCGTGCTGGACCTCGTCGGCATCGCCGGTCTGTCCACCGTAATCGCCATCCACACCTCGGAGCTGTCCGGCAAGGTGGAGGAGACCGCGTACCTCGGCTTCGGCTACGTGCTCCTGATCGCTGCGTCGCTCGTGTCGATCGTGATGCTGACCCAGCGCGACGTGCGCGGCTGGTACCTCGGCGGGCTCGCCTGCGCAGCCACCATCGTTGGTTTCGTGCTCACCCGCACCACAGGCCTGCCCAATGCCAAGGGCGACATCGGCAACTGGGGCGAGACCATCGCAATATGGGCTCTGACCGCCGAAGGCCTGGTCATCCTGCTCACGCTGTTCGCACTCGGCAGCCGCCGCAAGATCTGATCCCGCACAAACCGGACAGAACGCTGTCCACATTCGTCTGCCAAGATGTCACCCGTGACATCCCCCCAACCCACCATCGAGGCCACCGGGCTGCGCAAGCACTACGGCGATGTGCACGCCCTGGCCGGCCTCGACCTCATCGCCCCCGCCGGCCAGGTGACCGCCGTGCTCGGGCCGAACGGCGCCGGCAAGACCACCTTCGTCAAGGCCGTCGCGACCCTACTCAAGCCCGACGCCGGCACGCTGCAGGTGGCCGGAATCGATGCCCTCCGCCATCCCCAGCAGGTGCGCAGAGCAATCGGCTTGGCCGGCCAGACCGCGGCGGTCGAGCCAGCCCTCACGGGCCGAGAAAACCTGATCATGATCGCCCGTCTGTTCGGGCACAATCGCACGGATGCCCAGGCTGCGGCCACGTCCGTGCTTGCGGAGATCAACCTCACCGAGGACGCCGACCGTGCGGTGAAGGGCTACTCCGGTGGCATGCGTCGTCGCCTGGACCTCGGCGCCAGCCTCGTGGGCGCCCCCCAGGTGCTGCTCTTGGACGAACCCACCACCGGCCTCGACCCGCGCACGCGCATCGAGCTGTGGGAGTCCATCCGATCGCTCGTCCGCCGTGGTACCGACGTGTTGCTCACGACTCAATACCTGGAAGAGGCCGATCAGCTCGCCGACCACGTGGTCATCATCGATCACGGCCGTACCATCGCCACCGGCACCCCCACCGAGCTGAAGGCCAAGGCCGGCCTCGACATGGTGGAGGTCCGCGTCGCCCACGGCAACGATCTCGCCGCCGTGGCCGAGCTGCTTGCGCCGCTCGGCACCGAGGCACCGCGCGTCGACGAGCCCGCTCGTCGCGTCGCGGTACCCGTGCTCGACGGCACCAACCGCCTCGCCGACGCCGTGCGCACCATCAGTGACCGCGGCATCCAGCTCGATGACATCGGTCTGCGCCGCCCCACCCTCGACGAAGTCTTCCTCGCCCTCACCGGAGCCCGCTCATGACCAGCACCGTGACCCCAACCGTGACCCCCACCGTCATCACCCGCCCCGCTCAGCCGCCCACCGCGCTGGCCACCGCCACCACCTACGCCGGACGCACGATCCGCCAGTTCATGCGCACGCCGCAGCTTCTGGTCGTGAACTCGCTGACCTCGATCATGTTCCTGCTGATCTTCCGGTACGTGTTCGGCGGTGCCATCCAGACCGGCGGCGTGCGATATGTGGACTTCCTCATTCCCGCACTCGCAGCGGTCAGCGGCCTGTTCGCGGGCGGGGCCGTGGGTGTGGCCGAGGACGCGGACGCGGGTCTGTTCGACCGGCTTCGCTCGCTGCCCGTGCCGCGGCCGGCCGTGCTGCTCGGTCGATCGCTCGCCGACACGGCGCTGATCACCTGGGGCACGTTCATCAGCGTCGCCGTCGGGTACCTGGTCGGATTCCGAGTGCACACCGGGCTGCTCAGCGCCCTCGGTGCGTTCGCTCTCTGCATCGTGTTCGCAGCCGCATTCAGCTGGCTGCAGATCTTCCTCGGCCTGGTCAGCGGTACGGCACAGGCTGCGCAGGGCATCTCCTTCTCGGTGTTCCCACTGATCTTCGTGTCCAGCGCGTACGTACCGGTGCAGTCGATGCCCGGGTGGATGCAACCCATCGCCCGCAACCAGCCGGTGACCGCGATGGTGGACGCCGTGCGCGCCCTCGTCATCGGCGGTGACACCGAGACGCTCTTCGGGCATTCCACGGCGTTCCTGGTCCTGCGCGCTCTTGCCTGGTCGCTGGCAATCCTGGTGATCTTCAGCTCGCTTGCGGCCCGTCGCTTCGCCCGGCTCTGACAGGCGCTGACCAGCCGGGCTCTGACAGGCTCAGGGCGCTTCGACGACGGCGTCCCGGGCGGCTGGTGAACCAGTTCATCACGCCGTTGGCCTCGTCAGGATCGACGTCGGCATCGATCAGGACGTCCATGAGGTGGGCGGCCAGCAGTGAGAAGTGACGGTGCGTGACGCCGCGTCCGCGATGTGCCGTGTCGAGGTCGTCAACGGCGCCGCCTGACGCACTTGCGTCGTGCCGATCAACCGATACCGAGACTGACACGCCCGGCGTAGTGCTCACCGCGGCCCGGCAGCACATCGATCCCGCGACGCATGTGGCGCAGTTCGCGAATGGTGCACCATCCGAGCCGCATCAGCGTGGCCAGGTGAGTGGTCTCCGGAGGCACGCAGATCTGCGGCGGTCGCGTCCAGGGCAGC
>JAYTSB010000590.1:0-7408 GCA_043745825.1 Actinomycetota bacterium
GCGGTCGGCGATGCGAATCGCCTCTTTGAGCTTGTGCGTGATGAAGACGACACCGCATCCGGCCGCAGTGAGGGTCTCGACGATGCGGAAAAAATCCTCGATCTCCTGTGGAGTCAGCACCGCTGTGGGCTCGTCGAAGACCACGATCTTGGCGTCGCGGAAGAGGACCTTGACGATCTCGATCCGCTGCTGGATGCCGACAGCGAGGTCCTCGGTGATGGCATCCGGGTCGAGGTGCAGGCCGAACTCCTTGGAGAGTTCCGCCACGCGGGCGCGGGCGGTGTTGATGTCGATGCGGCCGAACGACGTGATTGGTTCGACGCCAAGCACCACGTTCTCGGTGACGGTGAAGACCGGCACGAGCATGAAGTGCTGGTGCACCATGCCGATGCTGGCTGCGATCGCGTCGTGGGGCGAGGTGAACGTCACGGGCTGACCATCGACGAGGATCTCGCCCTCGTCGGCCTTGTACAGGCCGTAAAGGATGTTCATCAGGGTGCTTTTGCCGGCGCCGTTCTCACCCACGAGCGCAAGCACCTCGCCGCCGCGAACGGCCAGGTTCACATCGTCATTGGCGACCACGCCGGGAAACCGTTTGGTGATCCCGCGCAGCTCGAGTTCCATGGAGCCCCTTTCCCCGCATGACAGTAATCGCTCGACAGTAAACGGTTGACAGTAACGACAGGAACCTCGTGCCGAGTGCTGTATCGAAAATGCACACTGGGGGCCCGCAGGCCCCCAGTGCAACACAATCGTGACGGCCGAAGTCGTCGGCTTGATCAGCCGGCTGCGAGCGGGTCGATCTTGCCGTCGATGATGTCCTTCTGGATCTGGGTGATCTCGTCCTGCAGCTTCTGCGGGACGTCGGCAGCCATATCGTGGAACGGAGCGAGACCGACGCCGTTGTTAGCGAGGGTACCGGTGTATGCGTCGCCGGGCTTGCCCGAATCGACGGTGTTCTTGATCGTGTCGTACACCGCTGCGTCGATGCCCTTGAGGACCGACGTCAGGTAGACGGCCTTGTCCTTGGCATTCGAGACGTAGAGGTCGGTGTCGACACCGATGATGCGCAGGCCGCCCACCTCGGTGGCATAGGCCGACGAGCCGAGGCCCACCGGACCGGCGACCGGGAAGATGATGTCGGCACCCTCGTCAGCAAAGCCCTGGGCGAGCTTCTTGCCGTCGTCGAGGTTGTCGAAGTTCCCGGCGAAGGATCCGTCGGTGCCATCCCAACCGAGCACCTCGACCTTGGCGCCGTTCTTGGTGTTGTAGTAGTTGACGCCATTCAGGAAGCCGGTCATGAAGACCGTCACCGGCGGGATGTTGATGCCGCCATACGTGGCCACCTTCCCGCTCTTGGTCATGCCTGCAGCGAGATAGCCGGCCAGGAACGATGGCTGCTCAGTGGCGAAGCCGAGCGGGCGGACGTTCGGCAGGGCCTTGTCGTCGCTGAAGTCGTCTGGCGTGCCGTTGTTGTCCTTGGCGGCCGAGTCGACGATTGCGAATTGCTGAGCCGGGTTGGCCTTGGCAGCGTCGGCTGTGGCGCCGTCGAGCAGGAAGCCGACGGTGATGATGACGGCGCAGTCCTTTTCGAGGAAGCTCTGGATGTTGGTGGCGTAGTCGGCCTCGGTCTTGGACTCGAGCAGCTCGCTCTTGGTGCCAAGGTCCTTCTCTGCCCGCTTGACGCCTTCGTAGGCGATCTGGTTGAAGCCCTTGTCATCGACGCCGCCGAGGTCGGTGACCTCGCAGGCCGTGATCTTGCTACCGCCCTTGTCGGACGACTTCGAATCGCTGCCACAGGCTGCGACGGTGAGGCCGAGGACCGTGGTGATTGTGAGCGCGCCGAGCAGTCTGTTGCTCTTCCGCATTGCTCCCCCTTGTGTGGATCGTTGCCCTGAGATGGGCGATGTGTCTCGTGCCGGGTGATTTCCGGTCGGAGCGATCCTAGCCTGCTCGGCGAGGTGCCATGGCCAAGGCGTGGATGACGCCTACGATGCAACACAACGTTCATGGACTCGCAACACCCTCCCCGCCGGCCTGCAGACCGGCCGCCAACCCGCGCGACTCATCCGCGTCGGCCCAGCCGGCGGACCTTCATGATCCGGCGCATCGTGGCGCTCGTCGTTGCAATCGGTCTCTTTGCTGGACTGGTCACCGTCGCCAGGGCCGTCTTCGGCGGCGACACCTCCACTGCATCGGGCACCGCTGCTCCACCGGCTCAGGGCTCCGGAGAGCCCTCGAACGTGATCCCCGCCGGCGCGCCGACGAACACTCCGACGGACGGTGTTGCGACGGACGGTGGTGCGACGGAGACTTCAGCCACGACGTCGGCACCCACCACCGTGGCAACCACGCCGGACCCGGGCACCGTGCCCACGGCGGCGGATCCGGCGCGGGTCCTGCTCCTCGGCGACAGTGAGGCGGGCGGGCTCTCACCGTTCCTCGGAACCGTCCTCAAGGCCACCGGGCTGACCAGCCTGGCGGTGGACTACAAGGTGTCCTCCGGCCTTGTCCGCCCGGACTTCTACGATTGGCCGGCGCACCTGCGCGAGACCGTGCCAGCGGCCAACCCTGACATCATCGTTGCCCTCTTCGGTGGCAACGACGGTCAGAGCTTTCTCGGCACCGATTCCGCAGCAGGCGCTGCCGCCGGAAAGTCGGTGGACACCCCGGAGTGGCGTGCCGAGTACGGCAAGCGTGTCGGTGACGTCATGGATTTCTTGTCGAGCGATGGTCGCACCCTGGTGTGGGTGGGCGTCCCGAACGGCGCAGATCCGGGTCTGACGGCCAACCTGAAGGTGCAGAACGAAGTGGTCACCGCCGAGGCCGCAAAGCGGTCGAAGGTGGTCTTCGTCAACTCGTGGAACTCCTTCACCGGTCTCGACGGCGGTTTCGCGCCGTACGTGGTGGATCCGCGCGACGGCGTTTCCAAACCGGTGCGCAGCGAGAAGGACGGCTTCCACCTCAACACCGTCGGGGAGGAGATCCTCGCGAAGTACGTCGGGGACGCGATCATCGGCGAGTTGAGAACACGGGGCGCCGCAGTCTGAGAGATACCGTGAGAGATACGATGATGGGACGGATGGGGGTGCGCGCGACGGTGGTGTCGGTGGCCGCGCTCGTACTCGTGCAGGTGCCGGCGGTGGGTGCCGGCATGGCACCTGGCACGGCACGTGCCGCGTCCGCGGTCCCCGGGATCTGCACTGCGGTGGTGCACGGCTGGGCCGGGCGGGCGGTGGTGATACCGGGTGAGACGTTCCGCACCGGCGCGAACGTGCCTGCACAGACGGGCGTACGGCTTACCATTGAGGCATCCGACGTGTCCACCGACGTACCGGCACCGGGTGCGTTGTCGCTCTCGATCGGTGACATCCGGGTCGTTGATGGAGCGGCCGTGGTGGGGGGCGAGATCGCTGTGACGAACGTCGGCTCGGTCTCGGTGGTGGTGACGCGGGTGGAGATCAGGGTCGACGAGTGCATCCAGGTCGAGGTCGCCGCTCCGCTGCCGCCACCGGCACTCGGCGTGCCGGCGTCGCCGATCGACCTGCCCGCCACGGGCACGCCGACGTCACTGCTTCTGGCCGTGGCCCTGCTGGCCGCTGGTCTTGGTGTTGGCGCGAGGCTGGTGCGCCGTCGCCCAGCCGCTATTGGGTCCGGCCGCGGCCGATGATGCCGGCGCGACGCGCCTCCACTGCTTCGGCACTGAACATCGTCTGACGCCACCGTTTGCCGTCCGCCGCCTCGATCTCCCAACCGGGTTGATCACGGGTGATCGCCGCGTATGTCGTGCGGATATGGCGCACGCCGTTCTGGTCGTTGCCGATGATGTCGAGTGCCAGTCTGCGAGTGATCGGAATGAGATCGCTGTGGGGCACGACGCGGTTGACGAGGCCAAAGTGGAGCGCCTCCTCTGCACTGAGGAAGTTGCCGGTGAAGCTCATCTCCCGGGCGCGGCGCACGCCGATTGCCTGCGGCAGCAGCACGGTGAGTCCCCACCCCGGCATCACGCCGACGCGGGCGTGGGTGTCGCCGAACTTGGCGTGTTCGCTGGCGATCAGGAAGTCGCAGTTCAGGGCGAGCTCGAAGCCGCCGGTCACGGCCACACCGTTGATCGCCCCGATGACCGGCTTGTCCATCACCGGGAACGGCCCGCGCGCCCCGCTTGCGTTCGGTCGGCCGTCGGCACCCGTGCCGTCGAGGTTGCCGGCTGTGGAGCCGAGCTCCTTCAGATCCAGCCCGGCACAGAACGCAGGATCGGCGCCGGTGAGGATCACCACGTCCACGTCCGGATCGGTGTCCGCCGCGCGCATCAGCGCCGGCAGCAGAGCCAGCACCTCACTGCTCAGTGCGTTGCGCGCCGCCGGGCGGTTGAGGGTGATGGTGGCGATGCGCTCGCTGATCTCGAGCAGGACGACGTCGGACATGCGTCGATGATCGCAGCTCGGTTGCGCTGGTCGTGCCTCGGACGCCGCACCGACCCGGGAAAATCTCAGCCGGGGGAATCTCAGCCGGGGGAATCTCAGCCGTCGGCGTCGTCGGCGGGCAGGAACGTCAACCGCAGATCGCCGAGCTTCACCAGCGCGGTGGCGATCCACGAGCCGAGCGCGCCGAAGTGCTCGTCGAGCAACGTGCTGGCGCCGTCGGCCAGTGTCTCCTCGGCAAGTTCGTAGAGGCCCTCGTAGGTGATCTCGATCGCGTAGTCCGGGTTCATGTCGGCGTCGGCGAGGTAGGCGATCTCAACCGTGGCACCGGCCCGCTCGAGGCGCTCATTGCCGATCAACGGGCTGGAGTCGGGCAGCACCGACTGCACGAGCGCAGGATCGGGCTGTTCGCTCAGGCGTTGCACCCGGAACACGATCTCCATCTCGATCGTCGGCTGCTCGTCGAGCACCTCTTCCACGTACCAGCGCCGATAGGCGGTTTGGCTCCACGTCGGCCAGTCGAAGGTGATGTGTGCGACGACCCGTGGCGGTTGCCCTTCACCGGGCAGGCCATAGCTGGTCTCCCACGTGACATCGCCGAGCAGCACATCGACCTGGAAGTGCTCCTCGAACGCCTGGCGCTCCAAGAACGCGCCCTCGAACGCGTCGCGGAGCGCACCGATGGCATCGGTGAAGACGTGATCGAGCATGCGTGCCGAGGCTACCCTGCGGACCGCTCGTAGTACTGCGGGCCCCCGCCGGTGAGCGCATTCGAGGGGATGATCATCCGGTGTCGTGGCCCGCTCAACGTGGGATCCGCGGTCGCGTGTCCGGCGTCCGGCTCCCACATCAGCACGAGCGCGCCCTCGTGCTGGGCGGGAACGGTGAGGAACCGCTCGACACCTCGCCGCCTCACGAGCTTGCGCAACCCGTCCAGTGATCCCGCCTCGGCGAGCGTCACGAGGGTGACGTGGGTGGGCGGCGCCATCGGCAGGCCGGCTTCCAGCGCGGCGGTGGGGTGCATCCAGCACGAATCCACGATCTCGTGGCCGTCGATGCGGATCTCGTCGCCTGACCACGGGGCCACGAAGAACCACGTCGTGAACCGCTTGGGGGCGATGGCCGGCGGTGTCCAGTGCGACAGCGGGATCAGCTCGAGCGGATCGACGTGGATGCCCACCTCCTCGACGGCCTCGCGCACGGCCGCTGACGCGGCGCGGCTCAGCTCATCATCGCCGCCATCGGCGTCGTCGACGCGACCGCCGGGGAAGACCCACATGCCGGCGAACGCACCCACCTCGCTGCGCCTGAGCAGCAGCACCTCCAGGCCGGCCGTGCTGGACCGGGTGACGGCAACTGTTGCCGCCGGGCGTGCCGGCGGGGGACCAGATGGGGGACCAGATGGGGGACCAGATGGGGGACCGGACCGGCGACCAGATGGGGGGTCAGATGCTGGATCAGGAACGGCGCTCACGTACGCACTCTGACACGCGGCGATGTCCTTTTCCGGGGTCGTCGTGCGACATGCGAAGATCACGGGATGAGCCTCGTTGCAGTCACCCGGGCGGATCACGTCGCGACCATCACCTTGAACAACCCGGCCGAGCGCAACACGCTCACTGCCCCGATGGTGACTGAGATCATCGCCGCGATGGACGACATCGAGGCCGATGCCGAGGTCGGGGCGATCGTGGTCACCGGCGCGGCCCCGGCCTTCTGTGCTGGCGCGAACCTCGGCAACCTGGCCGAGGCCACGGGCGAGAGCCTGGGCGTGATCTATGAGGGCTTCCTGCGGATTGCGCGCAGCCCGCTGCCCACGCTCGCCGCCGTCAACGGCGCTGCAGTCGGTGCCGGCATGAACCTCGCCCTCGGGTGCGATCTGCGCATCGCGGCGCGACGAGCGAAGTTCGACACCCGCTTCCTGCAGCTGGGCATCCACCCCGGTGGCGGACACACGTGGATGTTCCGGCGCATCGCCGGGCCGCAGACGACGATGGCAGCGGTGGTGTTCGGCGAAATCATGGACGGCGCGGAAGCCGAGCGCGTCGGTCTCGTGCACCGCTGCGTGGACGACGACCAGCTCCTCGATGTGGCCCAGCAGATGGCCGCCCGGGCAGCGAGTGCGCCGCGCGAGCTGGTGATCTCGGTCAAGCAGACCATCCAGCGGATGGCCGATGTGAGCAACCATCCCGACGCGGTGCAGACCGAGCTCGTGCCGCAGTTGTGGAGCACCCGCCAGCCCTGGTTCGCCGAGCGTCTCGCCGCTCTGCAGCAGAAGATCTCCTCGAAGCCCACCTGACCAGCCGTGCTGACGCCGTGAAATCGCGCACAAAACGCACAGGGGATCGCTTTTCCGCGCAGGACCGCGGGTGTACGTTGGCCTCGAAGGAGACCCCATCAACCGAACTGTTTACAGGAGGTACGGATGAGTCAGCGTCACATCAATCTGGAGGCGGCCCCGCCGCCCAAGATGGATCTGCGAGCACATGCCCACAATGAGCGGCACCGCATCAACAGTGAGTTGAGTGCGGTTGCCTGCCAGGTCAGTTCTGGCCTGGAGGCCGAGGATCTCCACGAGCCCGGCCGGGCGTGGGTGCCGTTGCACCACCATGACGCTGAGCGCGGCAAGGCGAGCGCCGCGAAGAACACCCCTCGTCACTGGAAGATGAAGATGTGGAAACGGCGCACGACGGTGCGCAAGGCCAAGGCCGCCGTGACGCGGATGGTTGCTGAACAAGCCTGATTTGAGCTGCACTGTTGCTGCGCTGCTGCGTGCGGTGCGGGAGGGCTCACAGCCAGGCGCGGGTGAGTTCCTCCCGGCGGACCTGCCACTCCTCGACGGTGATGCCGTAGCGCACGTGGTCCTCCCACACCCCGTTGATCTCCAAGAAGCGCTCGGCGGTGCCCTCCTCGCGCAGCC
This sequence comes from Actinomycetota bacterium, assembly GCA_043745825.1. Taxonomy (GTDB): domain Bacteria; phylum Actinomycetota; class Acidimicrobiia; order Acidimicrobiales; family Ilumatobacteraceae; genus WLMZ01. The sequence goes on from JAYTSB010000590.1 coordinate 7,342, forward strand.
CCAGCTTGTCCACGACACGCCGGCTGTTGTCGTTGCGGGGGATGATGCACACCTCCAAGCGGTGCAG
>JAYTSB010000591.1:0-5442 GCA_043745825.1 Actinomycetota bacterium
TCGGTGATGTCGGGGCCATGGTCGCCTTCCACGAACCACAGCTGCTCGGACGGCGCCGGCGCACCGAGCGTGACGCTGTAACCGAGACGCCCCCCGCCGGTGTAGTGCTCGGCGCGTGCCACCACGAGACGTCCACGGCTGGCAACGACCTGCACACCGATGATCTGTTCATCGGTGAAACCGCTGCCGGCGACATCGATCACACGCACCGAGTGCGGGTTGATGGAGGCGCCTTGAAACGGCCCTGGCTCGCGCTTCACGCCGTTCTTGGTGAAGAAGGCGATGTCCACGCTGACCGTGTCCTCGTACGGGTTGGAGATGACCAACTGCTCCGTACTGCCCTCCGCAGTCCAACCGTCGGCGAAGTACCACGTCGGCGAGGTCTGGGTGGTGCACGAGGAAACCGAATTACCCGCCGGGAACAGGGCCTGCTGCTCCACCATGCCCTCGCCGCCGTCGAGCTCCACGACGGCAGAAACGAAGCTCGCGGTCATCACGGATTCGGCATCGAGCACGAGTCGGTCGCGTGCCGGAGCGGTGATGGCCTGCGTCACCGGCGCGACTGCGTCCGGGCCGAGGAACGTGATGCGGCCCTCGATGGGGACGTCGGTGGGATTGGCGATGACGAACTGGCCGCCCACCGTGGCATCAGAGGCCGGCACGCCCGCGCAGTACCACGTCGTGGTGATCGGCGAGCTATGCGAGGCGTACGGGCGGGTCACGAACGGCACTCGCCCGAACGTGGTGGTCGCAGGCGTCGTCGCACCGCCGCGCTGCTGGGCGACGACGACACTGGCCACGAAGCCGGCGACCACGGCCACAACAGTGAGCATTCGGCGCACGTTCATGCCGGCGCTCCATCGTCGGGATCCGCAACCACCGGATCGGCCGGTTCTGGCGAGGCCGGCCCGGGGGATGACCCGAGGTCGCCGAGACGCAGCAGCGGGCCGCCGTCGAGCACGGTGGCCCGCCGGCGGCGCCGGATCCAGCCCCAATGGAACCGACTGGCCACGACAGCAAGCGCCAGCCACGCCGCCAGCTGCAGCACAACGGCGACGTGCCTGCCCGTGTCGGTCACGTAGCGAAGCGTGCCTTGTCCTGCCGTTGGCACATCGAACGCAAGGGTGCGTCCGAACGCCACGCGCGGCGCGAGCACGGTGCCATCCACCTCCAACCGCCAGCGGCTGTCGTACGGGACGGCGACGTAGAGCACACCGGCCGCAACCGGACCGGAAGTGGGGCCACGGTCGCGCATCCCGATGAGCGCCGGCTGCGAGCCGGTGATGTCTCGGCTGGCGAGGGCCTGCGTGCCGGCCTCGTTGCTGGCCTGCGCGGCCGACGCGTCGAGCGTGGACCGGGTGGGGATCCAGGCCGTGTTCTCGAAGGCGATGTAGTTCGGCGGGGTGTAGAGCCGGCGCAGGTCGAGCTGCGCGGTCAGGGTGTCCACCAGGCCCGCCGGGCTTGGCAGCGGATGGTCGGTGGTCGAGTCGATGCCGTTGACAAGCGGCACCACGAGGTAGCGGATCGAGTACGGCGCAAGCAGACGGCCGATGCGCGCCGTGGCGTCGCCGCCCATCAGTTGCAGGATCTCGCGCACGTCGGTCTCCGCGCCTGAAGGCATGCCCGCCCAGTGCTCGCCGATGTCGAGCGCACCATCGTCCACCACGGTGTAGGACACGCCGGTGCGGCCAGCCGAATCGAGGCGCCAACCGTCCACCGGCATCACCCGCGCATCGCCGATGTACAACGTGCGCGAGTCGCCCTCGGTCGGGTCAGCCGCGAATTGATCAGCGGGCTGGAGCAGCGCGTCGGTGGGCGTGGACCAGTGGCCGCTCGCCGTGGACGCAATCGCAGGGATCGCGCCGAGTACCAGTGCTGCGCCGCAGAGGACGCCGAGCGGTTGGCGCCAACCGAAGCTGCCACCCTGCACATCCTGTTCGAACGCCGCGGCGCTACACGCCGCGGCGAGTGCCAGGCCCACGGCTGCGGGCGCCAGCAGCAGACCGGTCTCGGGCAGGCGGAACGGCAGGCCGTTGCGTTCACCGACCACGGCCAGGGCCAGGGCCACGACGGCCAGGGCACCGGCGCGTGCCGCCCACGTGAGCCGCCATCCCCGGGCGAGCAATGGGGCCGCAAGCACAGGGAGCCACAACGCCACAGCGAGGATGCCAAACTTGTCCGGGCCGATGGCGAAACGCAGCACATCGGTCACGTTGCGACGTGCCGACGCGGCGTGAGGTGTGCCGACGAAGCCGTCCCAGCCGTTCGCACCGAACAGCGACGCGAACCAGGGCTGGTTCACGACGATGGCGAGCGCACCCGCCACGAGACCGCCGGAAGCGAAGGCCGCGGCGGCGCGCCACGAGCTGAGCGCGAGTAGGGTGGCGATGGCGAGGGCCACACCGACGACAGCCACGATTCCGGCGAAGCTCGGCGCGAACGCCGTCACCACCGCGGTGATGAGCACGAGCTGGGCGATGTTGCGGACCAGCTCGCGGCGGTCCCGCACCGCAAACGCGTCGGCGACATCGGAATCGGCACGGGCCGTCAGGGCCGGCTCGACGCGGGCGATGAGGCGGAGCAGGTGCACCACCCACGGCATGGCGCCGTAGGCAGCGACGACGCCTAAGCGACCGGCCGCCAACGCGTTGTACGGCAGCGGCACGGCGGCGAACACCACGAGCCCGACGATCCGCGCCCGTGACGACGGGAAGATGGACATCGCCCGCCAGGCGCCGTAGTAGCCGATGGGCAGCCAGCACAGCACCGCCACGGTGTGGAACAGGCCCATGTGACCGAGGCTGACGATGCCGGCCACGCCGAGCACGCCGATGCCAGTGGGTACCGACACGGTGCGGCCCAGGCCGTGGCCCCACCAACCCGACCAGTAATCTCCCAGCAACGTGCGTGTGCTGCCGGGCAAGCGCAGGAACTGACCGACGTCGGGGACGCCGTGGAGGATGAACTCGCGGCTACCCAGCACCGCGAGCACCATCACGGCCAACCATGCGGCCAGCTGTCCGCCGGTGTTGCGAGTGAATCGGCGGGCACCGACGGCGCTGTGGTCCACAGCCATGTGCTGCTGCTCGCGGGTGCGCAGATACGAGGCGAGGCGGGCGCTACCGCGGATCTGCAATCCAACGATCTCGCGGTACGGCACCTCACGAAGGTGGGCGATCTCGCGCCGCCGGCGGATGACCGACCCGACGCGCGGTATCAGACCGAGCGTCGCGCGCAACGACGCGAACGCCTCGCCGAGACGGCCGGTGAACAGGCCCACCACTATCTCCAGCACGCACAGCAGCAGCATCTGCAACAGCACCAGTGGCAGGCGAAGTCCACCGGTGAGCGTGGCCACGCTGCGGACGCGCTGACGCGCGGCCATGACGCGGTGAGGCAGATCGGGGCGCCGCGCGGGCAGGGTCTCACGGTGGCGGGCGCGTGCCGCGGGCACCACCACCACCCGGGCTCCGCCGAGGTGAGCCCGCCAGCAGAGGTCGATGTCCTCGCCATGGAACGCAGTGGCCTCGTCGAAGCCACCGAGGGCGCGGAACAGGTCAGCGCGCACGAGCATGCAGGCCGAGGGCAGCGCGAAGACGTCGCGCACCGCATCGTGTTGCTCCTGATCGGCCTCGCCGGGTTCGACGAGCGGATCGACCTCACCGAACCGGTCCACGCCGAGACCGACGTGTTGGAGAATGTGCGGGTTGTCCCACATCACCAGCTTGGGCCCGACGATGCCTGCGTTCGAGCGGTACAGCTCCTCGATCAGCAAGCGCACGGCGGTGGGGTCGAGGGCGACGTCGTCGTGCATCAGCATGAAGAAACCGTTGTCGCCCTCCACAAGGCGCAGGACCTCGTTCGCCGTGACGCCGAAGCCGGGATTGTCCGGCACCGAGCGCACGAAGCCATCGGGCAGCTTCTCGTGGATGGCACTGGCCAGATCGTCGTCCGTGTCACCGGCGACCAGGAAGAGCGTCTTCAGATTGGGGTAATCCTGCTCGGCGAGGGCAGCGATGACGTCAGTGAAGCCTGGCCCGGGTTGGTGGACGACGACGACGGCCACAACCGACGGTGCGAGTTCGGAGTTCACGTCCACGAGGAGCCGAGGCTAGCGGGATGGGGCCGCGCACAGGGGGCAGGCCCATGTCTGTGGACCCGTCCCGACAAAGTGCTTGCAAAAGTTAGCACTGTGCGCTATTCTGCATTCATGACATCAACATCCTCGTTCCCGACGTTTCCGTCCATCGATTTCTCCAAGCTCGAGCTCCCCACCTTCGGCCGGCCGAATCTGCCCACCGTCGACACCGATGCCGTCGTGAGCGCCGTCAAGGACGCCGGGTACATCACCGTCGGCCTCGCCGTGCTGGCCGCGCAGAAGGCCCAGGTGCGTCGCCAGGAGCTGAAGAAGTCACTCGTGGGCCAGGTCGGCAACAACAAGGCCCAAATGGCCGAGATCGTGGACGTCGTCGAGGCCCGCCTCGCTTCCCTCGACAAGGGTTTGGTGGCGATCGAGACCAGGCTCGACGGCGCAGTCGATCAGTTGGAGAAGCGTTTGCCCGAGCGAGCCGCAACCGTGGTGGCCCAGGCTCACGAAGCGACCAAGGTCGTCCGTCAGCAGGTCCGCAACCTGATCGTTCCGGCCAGCTGAATCCGGCCAGCTGAATCCGGGCTGACGAGGTCCGGGTCTCAGCCGTACCAGCCGCTGACGTCGATGAGCATGTGCATCGTCGTGCTGGCCTGCAGGCACCAGCGCCCCTGGGCGTCGACGATGCCCGCGACCGTGGTGGCGGCAGTGGTGCGGGCGAAGTTACGCACCATCGAGAGGCTCGGAATCGGCGAGATGCACGGGTGCACGGTGATGTAGCCAACGGCGGCGGCATCCACCGATGTCACCTCGGCGGCGATCGCCTGGACACCGGATGCGGGAACACCGCCGGCGCCCACCATGGAGATCGCCCGGTTCTGTCCGGCGGCAAATGCCCCGGGCAGGCCGACGTTCTCCCTCGTGTCCATCAGCCGGTACGGCATCAACGCGTGGAACTGGCTGGTGGCGGCGGGCCCGAACCAACCGCTGACGTCGAGCACGAGGTGCATCGAGGTCTGCGCGTACAGGCACAGCCCGCCACCGCTGTCGAGACCGACCTGGGTGTGGTTGGTGACGGACGAGCCCGTCGTCGCATTCAACACCGAGGTCGTCGGGCGGTCGCTGCTGCACGGCCAGACGGTGACGTAGCCGTCGGCGACGGCGTTTGTACTGTGCACCGTCACGGCGAGCGCGGTTGCCGACGCAGGGATGCCGTACGTCCCCGCGATCGGTACCCGCACCACTACCCCGCCTGGCACGAGCCCGTTGGGCCGGGAGTCGTAGCGGCGCTGCGCAGCAATGGGCTGGAACGGATCACCGCCGGCGATGCCGTAGACGCCGCTGACGTCGACGAC
>JAYTSB010000592.1:0-2232 GCA_043745825.1 Actinomycetota bacterium
GAGATCGGCGCCGAGGGCGTCGTCTTCGATCATCGCCAGCACAATCGCGGTACTGCCCACCTTCAGGTAGGTGGCCACCTCGGCCATGTTCGCGTCACCGACGATGACGTGGAGGCGACGGTACTTCTGTGGATCGCAGTGCGGTTCGTCACGGGTGTTGACGATGGGTCGCTTCAGCGTGGTCTCCAAGCCGACCTCTTCTTCGAAGAAGTCCGCGCGCTGGCTGAGCTGGAATGGCACCGAGCTTGAGGACACACCGGGGAACTCGGTGCCCACCTTGCCGGCGCCGCAGAACACCTGCCGGGTCACGAAGTGCGGGGTGATCTGAGAGACGATGCGACCGAATGGCGTGGCCCGATCGACCAGGTAGTTCTCGTGGCAGCCGTAGCTGTTGCCCTTGCCGTCGGAGTTGTTCTTGTACGTGACGATCTCACTGCCGTCGTCCAGCAGGCGCCGGGCGGCATCCATGCTCGCCCGCACGATCTCCTCTGCGGCACGGTCCCACCGCACCACCTCCAGCGCGTTCACACACTCCGGCGTGGAGATCTCGGGGTGGGCGTGGTCCACGTAGTAGCGGGCGCCGTTGGTGAGCACCGCATTGACGAGCTGGGTCTCGACCTCCGGGGCGAAGACGTCTTCGTACCGAAAGCCACGCGCATCGTTGCCCGGCTGCTCGTCTTCGTAGTCCCAGCCGATCCTGCGCAACACGCCACTGACGTAAGCGTTGATCAGCACGCTCGATGCCGCGACCGGGTTCGATTCCGCGCCACGAACCTGGATGCCGTACTCGGTCTCGATCCCGCACACCTTGGCGATCGCCATTGCTGCGACCCTAGCCCCCTACCAGCGAAAAAGGTGGCAAGTGCGCTACAGGTACTGGCCGGTTCCGACACGCTCGATGGCGCGGCCGCCTTCCAGCGCGGTGGCCGCTTTGCCTTCGTTGACCAGGGTGCGGATGAAGACGATGCGCTCGCCCTTCTTGCCGCTGATCTTGGCCCAGTCGTCGGGGTTGGTGGTGTTCGGCAGGTCCTCGTGCTCTTTGTACTCCTGCTTGATGGAGTCCAGCATGTCCTGGGTGCTCACGCCCTTGGCCCCGCCGGCGATCAGGCGCTTGATGGCCAGCTTCTTGGCCCGCCGGACGATGTTCTCGATCATTGCGCCCGACGAGAAGTCCTTGTAGTAGAGGACTTCCTTGTCACCGTTCTGGTAGGTGACCTCGAGGAAGCGGTTGGCCTCGTCGTCGCGGTACATCTCCTCCACCGTGCGCTGGATCATGTCGGGTACCAACTCGTCGGCCGCGATCGGGATCTCGTCGGTGAGGTACTGGGCGAAGATCTGCGCCGCCGCGTTCTGGTTCGGCCGCTCGATCTTGATCTTCACGTCGAGCCGGCCGGGACGCAGGATTGCCGGATCGATGAGGTCCTCGCGGTTGGTGGCTCCGATGACGATGACGTTGCGCAGTCCCTCGACACCATCGATCTCGGCGAGCAACTGCGGAACGATGGTGCTCTCCATGTCGGAGCTGATGCCCGAACCACGGGTGCGGAACATGCTGTCCATCTCGTCGAAGAACACGATGACCGGCCAGCCCTCCTCGCTCTTTTCCCGGGCCCGCTGGAACACGAGGCGGATCTGCCGCTCGGTCTCACCGACGTACTTGTTGAGCAGCTCCGGGCCCTTGATGTTGATGAAGTAGCTGCGGCCCTTCTCCCCACCGGTGGATGCGGCCACCTTCTTGGCCAAGCTGTTGGCAACGGCTTTGGCGATCAGCGTCTTGCCACACCCCGGCGGGCCGTACAGCAGGATGCCCTTGGGGGCAGGCAGGCGGTGCTCGGCAAACAGCTCCTGATAGAGGAAGGGCAACTCCACGGCGTCGGCGATCTGCTCGATCTGGTGGTCGAGTCCGCCGATGTCGGCGTAAGAGATGTCGGGCACCTCTTCCAGCAGCAGATCCTCGACCTCGGGCCGGGCCAGCTTTTCCAACAGCATGCCGGTGCGCGGGTCCATCCGGATGCTGTCGCCCGGGCGCAGGTGCATGCCCCGCATCGCGTCGGCGAGCTCGCAGATGCGCTCCTCATCGGCGCGGCCCACCACGAGGGCGCGCACGCCGTCGTCGAGGACCTCCTTGATGGTGACCACTTCACCGGTGGCATCGGGTTGGCGGGCGAGGACGACGTTGAAGCTCTCGTTGAGCACGACCTCGGCACCGCGCTCCAGGGTGTCGTGCTCGAT
>JAYTSB010000593.1:0-1978 GCA_043745825.1 Actinomycetota bacterium
CCAAGGGCAAGGCGTACGGAGTGGGCAAGGTGCGCTGCGAGGAGTACCTGCGGCGCGAACACGAGCGTGGCGGCCTGCCGTGGACGGCACTGCGCGTCACCCACACCATTGGACCGATGAGCCCGCTGGCGTCGCGTGAGCCGATCTTCTTCGCCCGGCTCGAGGCGGGTCGGCCGATCCTGGTGCCGGGCGATGGGCTGCCGTTCGTGCATCTCATCCACGTTGCCGACGTCGCTACCTTGATGGCCTCGGTGGCCGGAAAACCGCGTTCGATCGGCCAGCTGTACAACGTGGCCGGTAGGGAGATCACCAGCGTGCTCGGCTCGATGAAGATGATGGCGGCGGCAGCCGGAGTCGAGGCGAACATCGTCCATGTCCCGCCAGACATGGCTCGTGGCCTGCGGGCGCCGCTGGTCCACTGGGGCGAAGCGCTCAACGGTGGCGCGATCTACTCGGTCGACAAGGCGCTACGCGATCTCGACTGGGAGCCACGATTCGGCCTCGAGGCCGCCTACCGCGATTCGTACGCCTCGTTCAACCGCGTCGGTCGCGACAGCTACGACTACGACTTTTCACTCGACGACGAGGTGCTGGCGCTGCTCGGCGCGTGAGCGGCCGCCTAGATCTTCGGGATCATCGACGTCCTCGACCGCAATGTCGCAGGGCCAGCCGAACACAGGGCCGTCGCCATTTCGCTCATCTGAGTCAGATTGTCTTCTCCTGTGTTGTGATCTGCCGGAGCAGGTGATTGGTAATCGGAGGGCGAGTTCAAGGGGTGACGGCTGCAGTTGAGTCGTTGAGGGTTGGCCAGTTCCACCGGTTGGAGCGTGATGGCGGGCAGGACGCCCATCCGTCAAGGTCCTTCACCACCTCGTCGGCGTCGCAGTCAAGCGAATGGCGGATCGAATCAAGCGCTGTGACGAGATCGCCGTCTGACCGCTCCGCGAGTTGACGTCCGTGTCATCAACGGCCCACGGGAACGTGTACAGTTCAGACGGGCACGGGGTGTCCCGCTGGGCCGAGGGTGGGGAAGCCAGCGCCAGATGAGGAGAGCGCAATGACCGGGACCGTATTGATCGCAGGCGCCAGCGGGCTTGTCGGAGTGGCAGCTGTCGAGAGCTTTTTGAAAGCCGGGTACGAGGTCGTCGCGCTCTCGCGTCGGAAGCCCGAGATCGACGGCGACGGCGAGTTCCGGCACATCGCGCTCGATCTGCAGGACGAGGCCGCGTGCAAGGCGGCCATGACGGACCTCGCCGACGTCACCCACGTCGTCTACACCGCCGTGTTCGAGAAGCCGGGCTTGATCGCCGGGTGGAGCGAGCGCGACCAGATGGAGACCAACCTGGCGATGCTGAAGAACCTCATGGAACCGCTCGCCGCGACTGCGACCGGCCTCCAGCACGTGAGCCTGCTCCAGGGGACCAAGGCGTATGGCATCCACCTCCACCCGATGCGGATCCCAGGTCGGGAGCGCTACCCACGCGACGAGCACGCCAACTTCTACTGGCTCCAAGAGGACTACATCCGCGAGATGTCGGCGCGCGACGGCTGGACGTTCAGCATCTGGCGCCCGCAGCTCATCGTCGGTCCGAACTACGGCGTGGTCATGAACCTGCCGCCGATCATCGGGGCCTACGCGGCGATCCGTCGTGAAGAGGGTCTGCCATTCAGCTATCCAGGTGGTGTGTCGTGGGCGTGGGAGGCCGTTGACACCCGTCTCGTGGCCAACGCTCTGGTCTGGGGGGCCAGCTCCCCGAACGCCGCCGGCGAGACGTTCAACCTCACCAACGGTGAGGTGTTCGAGTGGCGCGACCTGTGGCCGGCGCTGGCCGAGGAGCTGGGCGTCGAGGTGGGCCCGGACGAGCCGATTCAGCTGTCGACGTACCTGCCCTCGAAGGCCGACGTATGGGACAGGATCGTGGCCAAGCACGGCTTGCGCAAGGTGAGCATGGCCGAGCTCGTTGGAGAGTCGCACCAT
>JAYTSB010000594.1:0-17285 GCA_043745825.1 Actinomycetota bacterium
CTGTTCAACATGTACCGCGGCAAGCCGCTCGTGAAGGAAGGTGGTGTCGTGATCATGACCCACCCAACGCCGTGGGACTTCCACCCGGTGCACCACCCGAGCTACATCGATTTCTTCGAACAGGTGCTGTCGGAAACCACCGACCCGCACGTGATGCACGAGAAGTACGAGAAGCGCTTCGCCGAGGACGAGTGGTACAAGCACCTGTACCGCACCAGCTACGCCTACCACGGTGTGCACCCGTTCTACATGTGGTACTGGGGTGCCCACGGCATGCAGCACTGCAGCCGGGTCATCATCGTCGGCGGCGACGTGAAGGCCGTGCGCCGACTCGGCTTCACGCCCGCGTCCACGATGGACGACGCGTTCGAGATCGCCTCCGACGTCGTTGGCCGGACGCCCACCATCACCCACATCCACACCCCGCCGGTCCTGGTGGCCGACGTCAGATGACGGGCCGCTGAGATGGCTTCACTCCTCGGCAAGCGGGACGACAAGATCCGCAGTGTCACCAACATCAAGCGCGCCGCACGCGCAGCGGGCTCGGTGGAGTCGCTGCTCAGCAAGGCCGCCAAGCCCCTGTCATCCGGGTCCAGACTTGGGGGCTTTCCCTATCGCAAGCCGAACGTACCGCGTGGCGTGGTGGTGCCGCAGGAGCCGTCGAAGCTGGGGGCCGACTTCGAGACTGCGTGGGCCCGCAAGTACCCGGCACGCATCGGGCGCGTGCTGTGGACGGAGGGCCCGCAGCGGCTGTTCATCAAAGGCATTGCCTCGCCCACGGTGCTGGGAGCCGACCGGCTGGAGGACCTGCGCAACCGCAAGAATCCGCCGCCACTGATCTTCACCCCGAACCATCACAGCCACCTCGACACCCCGCTATCGATCTACGCGATCCCCGAGCCGTGGCGTCACAAGCTGATCGTCGCCGCCGCAGCTGACTACTTCTTCACGTCGCGGGGCAAGGGCAGCGCATCGGCGCTCGCGCTCAATGCGCTGCCGCTCGACCGCGAGTCCACCGGCCGCAAATCGGCCGACCAGATTCGCGACCTGATGGCAGACGGCTGGAGCCTGCTGATCTATCCCGAGGGTGGTCGTTCACCCGACGGTTGGGGCCAGGACTTCAAGGGCGGCCCGGCATACCTGTCGGCGCGCACCGGTGCGCCCGTCGTGCCGGTGTTCATCGACGGCACCGGCGCAATCTTCGGCAAGGGGATGAAGCGCCCCAAAGCGGGCCGCACCACGGTGGTGTTCGGCCGGCCGTTGCACCCCGTGGCCGGGGAGAACACGCGCCGGTTCAACGCTCGTATCCAGGCTGCCGTCACGCTGCTCGGTGACGAGAGCCTGACCGACTACTGGACGGCGCGACGCAACCGGACCGACGGGAAGAATCCGAAACTGACGGGCCCGGCGTACAACGGCTGGCGCCGCCAGTGGGTGCTCACCGAGCAGCGCCAACTCGGCGACATGGGCGTGCGCCGCCGTCAGAAACGCCGTTGGCCCGACCTCGGCTGATCGTCAGGTCGCGATGGTCCACACGGCTGCGAAGTGAGCGGCTGCGGCGAGGACGGTGAACACGTGCCAGACCTCGTGATATGAGAACACCGACGGTCGCAGGCGGGGCCAGGTCTTGGCGAACCAGCGTGCCCCGGCGATGTAGAGGACACCGGACACCAGGTAGAGCACGGCCGGCAGCACCCCGCCGCGGATCCACAGGGCGGGCAGGGCGAGGGCGGCGAGCACGCTGGTTGCGGCATACAGCGCGGAGCCGACGGCGTCACCGTGGCGCCAATGGCCGAACTTGCAGGCCGCACCGACGCCGGCGATGGACCACACCAGGGCGAGCAGGACGATGCCCCAACCCGACGGCATGACGATCAGCACGATGGGGGTGGTCGAGCCGGCGATCGCGGCGAAGATCATCGCGTGGTCGGCGCGCCGCCACGCCGCCCGCGCACGAAAGTTGTCCACCCACCGGTGATAGGTGGTGGAGGCCGTGAACATGGCCAGTAGGCCGGCACCGTAGATCGAGACACCGGCGATGGCGCGCGGGCCGTCGGCGAACCCAATGAGCAGCACGAACGCGGGAATCGCGCCGAGCAGAGCCAAGAGGTGCACACCTCCACGCCACGACGGGCGCCCGGCGGTACCGAGCGGATCATCGCGGCCGTCGGCCAGTTCGAAGCGGTGCCGGAGGGGCCACTCGAGGCCAGCATCGTTGGTGGCCTCCGATCGCGTTGTCGGAGGGGGAGGCGACATGATTGACACCTTCCCGTTGGACGGGTCAGCCAGACCCCAGTTGGTGTGTCAGGTTGGGGTGTCAGCCAGACTTCGCAGGAAGGCGGATGGTCTGGCCGGGGATGATGACGTGTTGGTCACCATCGGCCCAACCATTGGCCGCAACGATGGCTTCCACCGTGGTGCCGACCTTCTTGGCGATGCCACTCAGGTAGTCGCCGGCCACGACGGTGTAGGTGGCACCAGAATTGACGTCGAAGGTCGTGCTGGTTGCTGCCGGGGTGGTGGCCACCGTGGGGGCCGCCGTGGTCTGCGGGGCGGTACCCGGCAGACAGCCGTTCGGCGGGATCTTGATGGTGTTCCCGGGGAAGATGGCGTGGGTGATGCCCTCGGTCCAGCCGTTGTAGTCGGCGATGTCCTGGGCTTTGACGCAGAACTTCTTGGCGATGCGCACGACGAGATCTCCGCTGACCACGGTGTACAACTGCTCACCGGCGACCGGTGTGCCGCCGGCCTGGCCCGGCAGCGTGGTGGCCACCGTCGTGCTGGTGACCACCGGGGCCAACGTCTGGTAGCTCGGCGTGCCGACCTTGATCGTGGTGCCCGGTGCGGCGCCGGTTCCGCTGTCGCTGCCGCACGCGGCGACACCCATCAGCGACAACGCGCCGAAACCCACCGCGACCACTCGTGACGTCATGCCGGTGAGCATAGGCCCAGGCAGGACCGAACTTCCGTCATGCGAGGGGGCGAGTGGTGGGCAGCACCGGGGACGGCAGATCAGTGCCCCCCATCAGATACCGATCCGCACCGGCCGCGCACGAACGGCCCTCCGCGATCGCCCACACGATCAGGCTCTGGCCGCGTCCCATGTCACCGGCCACGAAGACGCCGGGCACGCTGGACATGAAGTCGCCGTTGCGGCGCACGTTCCCGCGCTCGTCGAACGCGACGCCGAGCTGATCCAGCCACGAGCCCCTTTCCGGGCCGAGGAAGCCCATCGCCAGGAACACGAGGTCGGCCGGCAGTTCACGGTCCGTGCCCTCGACCTTGACGAACCTGCCGTCCACCATCTCCACCTCGTGCAAGAGCAGGGCCCGCACGTTGCCGTTGCCGTCGTCGAGGAAGCGCTCGGTGTTCACGCTGTAGACGCGCTCACCTCCCTCTTCGTGGGCCGACGAGGTGCGCAGGACCAGGCTCCACTGCGGCCACGGGTTGTTTGCAGCGCGGGCCGCCGGTGGCTCGGGCAGGATCTCCAGCTGCGTGACGGACAGCGCACCCTGTCGGTGCGACGTGCCGAGGCAGTCTGCTCCGGTGTCGCCCCCGCCGATGATCACCACATGTTTGCCGTTGGCATCGATCGGCGAGTGCTCGGTGTCGCGCTGCTGGACGCGGTTGGCCAAGGGCAGGAACTCCATCGCCTGGTGGATCCCGCGCAGCTCGCGCCCGGGGATCGGCAGGTCACGCCAGGAGGTGGCGCCGCACGCAAGCACGATCGCGTCATTGGTGGCGAGGAGGATGTCGATGTCGATGCCGTCACCCACGACGGCGCTCGTGCGGAACTCGGTGCCTTCGGCCTCCATCTGTTCGATGCGTCGGTCGAGGTGGCGCTTCTCCATCTTGAACTCGGGGATGCCGTAGCGGAGCAGGCCGCCGATGCGGTCGGCGCGCTCCAGCACGACCACGTCGTGTCCGGCGCGGGTGAGCTGCTGGGCGGCGGCCAGCCCGGCCGGGCCGCTGCCGATCACGGCCACGCGCTTGCCTGTCCTGGTGGTGGGCCGCTGCGGCTCCACCCAACCCTCGTCCCAGGCGCGGTTGATGATCTCGACCTCGACCTGCTTGATGGTCACTGCATCCGCGTTGATGCCGAGAACGCACGCGGACTCGCACGGCGCCGGGCACAGCCGGCCGGTGAACTCGGGGAAGTTGTTGGTCGCATGCAGCCGGTCGATGGCGTCGCGCCAGTGGTTGCGGTAGACGAGATCGTTCCAGTCCGGGATCAGGTTGCCGAGCGGACAGCCGTTGTTGCAGAACGGGATGCCGCAGTCCATGCAGCGTCCGGCCTGGAGCTGCAACGTCTCGCGATCGAACGGTTCGTAGACCTCCTTCCAGTCACGTAACCGCACCGGTACCGGACGCCGGGACGGCATCTCCCGCTGCCACTTCAAGAACCCTGTTGCCTCACCCATGACCTACACGCTCTCCATGATTCTCGTGTTGACGGCGTCCTCGTCGAGGCCCTCGGCCTGCGCGGTGCGGATCACATCGAGCACCCGCTTGTAGTCGCGCGGCATCACCTTGCGGAAGTGGCGGACCTCGGCATCCCAGTCGGCGAGGATCCGCCCGGCCACCGTGGACTCGGTCAGCTCGCCGTGGCGGGTCATCATCTCCCGCAACGAGGCGCGATCTGTCTCGTCGAGGGCGTCGAGGTCGACCATGTCGTAGTTCACGAGTGCGGCGAAGGTGTCGTTCGGGTCGTACACGTAGGCGATGCCGCCGCTCATGCCCGCCGCGAAGTTGCGGCCGGTGGCGCCGAGGACCACGACCCGGCCACCGGTCATGTACTCGCAGCCGTGGTCGCCGACGCCCTCCACCACTGCGGTGGCGCCGGAGTTGCGCACACAGAACCGCTCGCCCACAATGCCGCGCAGGTACAGTTCGCCGCTCGTCGCGCCATAGCCGATCACATTGCCGGCGATCACGTTCTCCTCCGCGATCAACCTCGCCCGACGGTCCGGGTGAATGATGACACGCCCACCGCTCAGGCCCTTACCGACGTAGTCGTTACCGTCGCCCTCCAGGCGCAGTTCGATGCCGCTCGGCACGAACGCACCGAAGCTCTGTCCGGCCGAGCCACGCAAGTGGACCTTGATCGAGCCGTCCGGCAGGCCGGCACCTCCGAACTTCGCGGTCACGGCGTTGCCGAGCAGCGTGCCGACGGTGCGGTTGACGTTGCGCACCGGCAGCTCCAACGACACCGGCGCTCCCCCGTCGAGCACCGACTGCGACAGCGCGATCAGCTGCTGGTCCAGTGCCACATCCAGGCCATGGTCCTGCGGCACCGAGTGCAGCAGCGTCTGGCCGTAGGCGTTCACCGGCACCGCCAGGATCGGGCTGATGTCCAGCCCGGCTGCCTTCCAGTGCGTGATCGCCGACTTCGTCTCGAGCACCTCCACGTGACCAACCATCTCGGCCATCGTGCGGAACCCGAGCTGGGCCATCAGCTCACGCACCTCCTCGGCAATGAACTCGAAGAAGTTGACCACGAACTCCGGCTTGCCGCTGAACCGCTTGCGCAGCTCCGGGTTCTGGGTGGCCACGCCCACGGGGCAGGTGTCGAGATGACAGACCCGCATCATCACGCAACCACTCACCACGAGCGGCGCCGTGGCGAAGCCGTACTCCTCGGCACCGAGCAACGCGGCGATCACCACGTCGCGGCCGGTCTTCAGCTGCCCGTCGGCCTGCACCACGATCCGGTCGCGCAGACCGTTGAGAAGCAACGTCTGCTGGGTCTCGGCGAGACCGAGCTCCCAGGGCCCACCGGCGTGCTTCAGCGACGTGAGCGGCGACGCGCCAGTGCCACCGTCGTGCCCGGAGATCAGCACGACATCGGCCTTGGCCTTGCTGACGCCGGCGGCCACGGTGCCCACACCCATCTCGGCAACGAGCTTGACATGCACGCGAGCGAGCGGGTTGGCGTTCTTCAGGTCGTGGATCAGCTGCTTCAGATCCTCGATCGAGTAGATGTCGTGGTGCGGCGGAGGACTGATCAGACCCACGCCGGGCGTACTGTGACGCGTCTTCGCGATCCACGGGTACACCTTGTGGCCGGGCAACTGGCCGCCCTCGCCGGGCTTCGCGCCCTGGGCCATCTTGATCTGGATGTCATCGGCGTTGACGAGGTACTCACTCGTCACGCCGAAGCGGCCGCTGGCCACCTGCTTGATGCTGCTGCGCCGTTGCGGATCGTGCAGCCGGTCGGCGTCCTCGCCTCCCTCGCCGGTGTTGCTCTTCGCCCCGATCGAGTTCATGGCGATGGCGAGCGTCTCGTGGGCCTCTGCGCTGATGCTGCCGTAGCTCATCGCGCCGGTGGAGAACCGCCTGAGGATCTCGGCCACCGGCTCGACCTCGTCGATCGAGATCGGCTCACGCACGCCGGACGTGAATGCGAACAGGCCGCGCAGCGTGGCCAGCTTCTTCGACTGGTCGTCGACGAGCGCGGTGTACTGCTTGAAGATGTCGTAGCGCTTGGCCCGGGTCGCATGCTGCAGCTTGAAGACGGTCTCGGGGTTGAACAGATGGACCTCGCCCTCGCGCCGCCACTGGTATTCGCCACCGAGCTCCAGCTTGCGGTGGGCCCGCTCCTCCGGCCGAGTGGGATGCGCCATCGCGTGGCGGGTGGCCACCTCGGCGGCGATCTCGTCCAGCCCGATGCCGCCGAGCCGGCTCACCGTGCCTGTGAAGTACTCGTCCACCAACTCCCGGCCGAGTCCGATCGCCTCGAAGATCTGGGCGCCGGTGTAGGAGGCCACGGTGCTGACGCCCATCTTCGACATCACCTTCAGCACACCCTTACCGCTGGCCTTGATGAAGTTCTTGATGGCCTGGTGCACATCCATCCCGCCGAGGCCGTTGAGATCCTCGCCGATCATGTCCTCGATCGATTCGAACGCCAGGTATGGATTGATGGCACCAGCGCCGAAGCCGATCAGCAGCGCCATGTGGTGAACCTCGCGGGCGTCGCCGGCCTCGATGACGAGGCCGGCCTGGGTGCGCTTCTTCTCGCGCACCAGATGGTGGTGCACGGCTGCGGTGAGCAGCAGCGAAGGGATCGGCGCGAGCACATCGTCGCTGTTGCGGTCGCTGAGGACGATGATGCGGGCGCCGTCGTCGATGGCCTTGCTCGCCTCGTG
The DNA here is from genome assembly GCA_043745825.1 of Actinomycetota bacterium. Classification (GTDB taxonomy): domain Bacteria; phylum Actinomycetota; class Acidimicrobiia; order Acidimicrobiales; family Ilumatobacteraceae; genus WLMZ01. The sequence goes on from JAYTSB010000594.1 coordinate 7,149, forward strand.
GCGGATCGCGTCCAGCGCTCGCTTGAGCGCGAGACCTCCACCGTTCACGCGGTACAGGCCACTGATCGTGACCGCCTTGAGGTGCGGATACGCACCGTCGTCGTTGATGTGGATGATCTTGGCGAGCTCGTCGTTGTCGATGATGGGGAACGGCAGCACCAGCTGGCGACAGCTCTCCTGGCCAGGCTCGAGCAGGTTGTGCTCGGGGCCGACGGTGGACCCGACGGCCGTGACGACCTCCTCGCGGATGGCATCGAGCGGCGGGTTGGTGACCTGCGCGAACAGCTGCTGGAAGTAGTCGTACAGCAGGCGGGACCGATCGCTGAGCACGGCCAGCGGCGTGTCGGTGCCCATCGAGCCGATCGGCTCAGTGCCCGCCTTGGCCATCGGTGCGACGATGATCTTCAACTCCTCGTGGGTGTAGCCGAACACCTGCTGGCGGCGGAGCACGCTGGTGTGGCTGAACACCATGTGCTCGCGGTCGGGCAGATCGGCCAGCTCCACGAGGCCCGTTTCGAGCCACTGTTCGTACGGATGCTCGGCGGCGAGGGTGGCCTTGACCTCTTCGTCGGAGACGATGCGGCCCTGGCCCATGTCAACCAGGAACATCTTGCCGGGCTGCATCCGGCCCTTCTTGACGACCTTCGCGGGGTCGATGTCGATGACGCCGGCCTCGCTGGCCATCACCACGAGGTCGTCGTCGGTGATCCAGTACCGGCCCGGACGCAGGCCATTGCGGTCGAGCACGGAACCAACGACGGTGCCGTCGGTGAATGCGACGCTGGCGGGCCCGTCCCACGGCTCCATCATCGAGGAGTGGAAGCGGTAGAAGGACCGCTTGGCGGGGTCCATGATCTCGTTGTTCTCCCACGCCTCGGGGATCATCATCAGCATTGCGTGGGGCAGCGATCGACCGGAGAGGTGCAGCAGCTCGAGCACTTCGTCGAACGTGGCCGAGTCCGAGCCGCCGGGTGTGCAGATGGGGAACGCCCGGTCCAGGGCGTGGAACTGGTCGCTCTGCAGCAGCGCCTCGCGGGCTCGCATCCAGTTGCGGTTGCCCTGCACGGTGTTGATCTCGCCGTTGTGGGCGATGTAGCGATACGGATGAGCCAGCGGCCAGGAGGGAAACGTGTTCGTGCTGAACCGGCTGTGCACGAGGGCGACGGCGCTCTCCACGCGCGGATCTTCGAGATCGGGGAAGAACACCGCCAGCTGCGGGGTGGTGAGCATGCCCTTGTAGATCAGTGTGCGGCTGGACAGCGACGGGAAGTAGGTGCTCTGCTCCGGGGCCAACTCGTGCTCGATGCGTTTGCGGGCGATGAACACCTTGCGATCCAGCTCGACCCCGGCGGCGCCGGCGCCATCACCGATGAACAGCTGCTGGAAGCTGGGCATGACGGCGCGGGCACTGGCGCCGATCGTGCCCGGGTCCACCGGTACGACTCGCCAGCCGAGCACGCTGAGGCCTTCGTCGGCGACGATGGCCTCGATCGCCTGCTGAGCCTTGTGCGCTGCTTCCCCGTCGGCCGGCAGGAACGCCAAACCGACCGCGTACTGACCAACACCCGGAAGCGTAAAGTCGACGTTCGCGCGCAAGAAGGCGTCGGGAACCTGGATCAGAATGCCCGCGCCGTCACCGGTGTCGGCTTCGGCCCCGGTGGCGCCGCGGTGCTCCATGTTGCACAGCGCGCCGATGCCCATCGAGACGATGGCCCGGCTGGGCACACCCTTGATGCTCGCGACAAACCCGACGCCACAGGCGTCGTGCTCGAACCGGGGGTCGTACAACCCGTACTGCGCGCGCGAAGGCGCGGGATATTGCTGAGGCATCGTCCACATCCACTGAAGTCGGTTGGCTTGGGTGGACGTTCAGGACGACGCTGGCCCGAACGGTTGCGGGCATGTTACGCGATTGCGCGGGGAATCGGCAACACCGTTTCCGGCTCAGCCGAACTGGGCCGGGCGGTTCTCGAAGTTGGCCATCACGGCCTCGACCTGATCCGGCTTGCCGATCAGCGAACCGATCACCCGTCGCTCCTCGGCGAACTGCTCGGCCGCTCCCGCATTCACGACGCGGTTGAACAGCTCTTTGGCGCCACGGACCGCTGAGGGGCTGCGGCGCGCAATCTCGTGAGCCATCGCCAGTGCGTCCTCGAGGGGGTGCTCGCTGAGGCGGGTGGCGATGCCGAGCTCGTACGCCTCGGTGCCGGAGAAGACGCGCGCCGTGAACGTGAGCTCCTTGGCCACATCGGGGCGCACGAGGCGGGACAGTACCTGGGTGCCGGTCATGTCGGGGACCAGACCCCAGTGCACCTCGCGCACGGACAGCTTGGTGTCCGGGTGCACGATGCGGATGTCGGCACCGAGCGCGATCTGGATACCGCCACCGAGGGCGTGGCCGTGCACGGCCGCGATCACGGGCACGGGCACCTCCTGCCAGGCCCAGGACACCTGCTGACCGAGATGGGTGATGCGGCCGGCGCGCATCGATCCGGGGCCCTCGGCGGCGTCCGCATCGGACGCGGAGACAGCGCCGCCGGCCATCGACTGGAACGAACTAAAGTCCAGACCCGCGCAGAACGACGCTCCCTCTCCGGACAGCACGACGACGCGCACGTCCGGCTCGGTCTTCATCCGATCGCCTGCTTCGGCGATCGCAACGAACATTTCGTTGTCGAGCGCGTTGCGCTTGTCGGGACGGTTGAGGCGGACATCGGCAATGCCGTCGGTGATCGTGATCGAGACGCGGTCGGACATGCGGGTCAGTCTGCCACTGCGACAACCGCCCGGCCCGTGTCGGTGGCCCAGTGAGTCGGCGGGTCAGTGAGTCGGCGGGGTCAGTGCTTGACGGCCTGCAGCGTGTAGCTCGCGGGCAGACGGTCCGGTCGGTCGCGCAGTCGCCACTCACCGCCGCCGATCTGCTCCATCACCTCGCCATCGAACGCCTGCCAGGGCACCGAATCGTGCTCCTCCAGCGCCGTCACCGACATGCCGGCCCGGGTGAGCGCGGTGAAGATCTCGCCGAGGCCGTGGTTGAACTCCACCGTGTCCGGGTCGGCGAGCTCACCCTCGTGCTCCACGTAGGTGGTTGCCTCGCTGAACATGATGCCGGGGCCCTCGAAGTACGGGTGCTCCAACGTGATCAAACCGTCGGGCCTGGCGTCGCCCATCGCCCACAGCATCGGATGGCCCTCGCGGATGAAGAGCCGGCCACCGGGGCGCAACAACGACGCCACCACCGACGCCCAGCGCTTGATGTCGGGCAACCAGCACAGCGCGCCGATGCCGGTGTAGACGATGTCGAACCGATTCGATCCGAGCGCCGCTGGCGCGTTGTAGAGCTCGGACTCCACATACCGCACGGGCTGACCGCATGCCGCGGCAAGAGCCCGCGCCGCCGCCAACGCGCTGGGCGAGAAGTCGAGCCCTGTGGCGCGTGCGCCGAGGCGGGCGAGCGACAGCGTGTCCGTCCCGAGGTGACACTGCAGGTGCACGAGGTCTTTGCCGGCGATGTCTCCGAGGCGGGGTCGATCGAACTGGACCACGTCGCTGAGGTACGTCGGGTCCTCGACGAAGCGTTGCAGCCCGTAGGCGACCGAGGCGATGTGCAGTGGCACCCGGCTTTCCCAGTTCGCCTTGTTCACGAATGCGTATTCGTCCACGACGACAGCCTGCCACCAGCGATGCCAAGCTGGTGCGATGAAACTGAACCTTTCCGCTGACGAGGTGCTGACCACGACCCGCTCGGTCCGCAAGCGACTGGACTTCGACAAGCCCGTGGAGCGCAGCGTCGTGGAGGAGTGCCTCGAGATTGCGTTGCAGGCACCCACCGGCTCGAATACGCAGGGCTGGCACTGGATCGTGGTCGAGGATCCTGCGAAGAAGCAAGCGATCGCCGACATCTACAAGGCCAACTTCCAGCTCTACGCGAACGCGCCTCGTGCTGCATACGCGGATGGTGACCTCCGCGCCGAGCAAGCCGGCCGCGTCACCGAATCGGCGATGTACCTCGCCGACAACTTCCACCGGGCTCCCCTGCTGCTGATCCCGGCCATCACCGGACGATTCGACAACCTCCCGGCCTTCGCCGGGGCGAGCATCTGGGGATCGCTCCTCCCGGCGGTGTGGAGCTTCATGCTCGCCGCCCGCGAGCGCGGCCTCGGCTCGGCGTGGACCACCATCCACCTGATGAACGACGGCGAGCGCAAGGCCGCTGAGATCCTCGGCATCCCCTTCGACGAGATCACCCAGGCGGGGTTGTTTCCCATTGCGTACACCATCGGCACAGACTTCAAGCTGGCCAAGCGGATGCCGCTCGATCCGGTGCTGCACTGGGATCAATGGTGACCACGGTTCCATCCCACGGCGAGGCCCACCTCACCCAGGTGGGTGTGGCTAGCACTCTTGCCGAGCGAACGGATTCGTCGCAACACTGACGTCATGGCGGCGGTGATCCTCAGGCTCAGGGTATGGCTGCGCTCGCAGTGGCGCCGCTGCGTGATCGTGGGGGTGTTCGCCGGCCTCGTCGGCGGGGTCGCGATGGGCCTCGCCGCGGGCTCGCGCCGTACCGACTCCGCACCTGACCGGTACACGCGCGACGCGGGCGGCGACCCCGATCTGCTGATCACCCAACTCGGCGGGGCACCACTGACGGAGCAGACGCGGCAGCTGCCCGGTGTGGCACGGGCACAAGCGCTCGTGTTCGTCACTGCCTTCCTGTTGTCACCCGTCGACGGCAGTCCGATCTTGGAGCCGAATCCGTTCGCAGGGGATGCCACCGTCGTCGGTGCGAAGATCACGGCGGGCAGCAATGCGGCACCCGGGGCAACCGACGAGTTCATCGTCAACGAGACCTTTGCGGCGCTGTTGCGCGAACGTTTCGGTACACGTGTGGGCGACCGCTTCCAAGCAGCCGCGTTCGACCAGGACCAGGTGAACAGCGGGTCGTTCGGCCCAGACGAGCCGCCGGCGGTGCCGCCGTTCACGGCCACGCTCGTCGGCGTCGCGAGCTCGCCGAGCGACTTCGACGATCCGTCACCCGCGATGATCTTCCCGACGGAGTTCCTCGATGCACATCCCAACGCCGGCGTCGTCCAGTCGCTCATCGCCGTCGACGTCGCCGACGACGCTGATCCGTCGGCGGTGATGGATGCCTTTCGAAGGTTGCCGAACGGAGCGGGTGCCTACAACGTGCCGACCCGCGTCGTCAGCCCTGCCGCTCGCCGTGCGGTGCAGTTCCAGGTGACGGCACTGTGGCTGGTCACCGCAGTCTCCATCCTCGCCGCCGTGGCCACGATGGCGATGATCGTCACCCGGGCGTTCCGCACTGCGGCCGACGAGCGCACGTCGCTGTCGGCGATCGGGTGGAGGCGGCGCGACATGATCATCGAGCGCAGCATGGAAGGCGCAGTGATCGGAGTGATCGGCGCTGCGATCGCAACGGGGCTGTCCGCGGGGCTGACAGCGCTCTTCCCGCTCGGCATCCTCCGGTCGTTCGAGCCGTCGCCGGGCGCCCGACCCGACACCAGCGTGTCCGTGATCGGCATCGTCGCGATCGTGGCCGTCGTCGTCCTTGCCGCGGCGAGCAGCGTGAGACGCGCACCCGAGCGCGGCGGCTCGAGGCAAGCCGCGACCAGCAGGCGGCGGATCCCGGCCTCCGGTTCAGGGTTGGCGCTGCCCAGCGGAGTGATGCTGGCGGTATCGAGCTCCGCGGGCGGCCGCCGTTCGCTGGGTGGTTTGGCCGCAGGTGCCGTCGCCGTGGCCGGCGTGGTGGGTTCGATCATCGTCGGTTCGTCCGTCGCGCAGATCGTCGATCGCCCTGGGCGCTGGGGCGTGGCATACGACCAGCTGTACGGGAACCCCTATGCCCCTTCCGCGACCGACATCATCGCGCCGGCGATCGACGATCCGCTGATCACCGCAGTGTCGGGGGCGACCATCGGGTCGATCGCGTTGAATGGCACCGACGTTGCGATGTTCGCCGTCGACACCGTCCGCGGCAACCTCGGACCGATCGTGCTCGACGGCCGCGCCCCCGCTGGAACGGAGGAGATCGCGCTCGGTGCCGAGGTCGCCAGGAGGCTCGGCGTCGACATCGGTGACGAAGTGAACGCCGTTGGATCCGAGGGCGGGACCGCTCGATTGACGGTCGTCGGTGTCGTGGTCACCCCGGACAGCGCCGGAAACGGATCGACGATGACGTTCGCCGGCTTTGCGGCGATCACGCCATCGGCCACCGAGAACCTGTTGCTCGTGGACTTCGTTGCTGGCGCCCCCGCCGACGTGGCCGAGCGCGTCGACGCCTCGGCTGCCGGAGGGGGGAACCTGATCAAACCCACCAGCGTGCGCGCCCTGCAGCGGGTCACAACCGCGCCGTTTCTGCTCGGCGCTGTGCTGGCTGGGCTGCTCGTGCTGACGTGCGGCTACGTGCTGGCCATGTCCGTTCGCGCCCGACGGGCCGATCTTGCAGTGCTGCGTGCCCTTGGCGCAGATGGTCGACAGTTGCGGCGAATCATCCACTGGCAAGCGACGCTGCTCGCCGCGGCCGTGTCTGCAGTCGGCATACCGGCCGGAGTCGCCGCCGGGCGGTCGGTCGTTCGACTGGTCACGGAGACGCTCGGCATCGTGCCCGGAGCGCACGCCTCGGTCGCGATGCTCCTTGAAGCCGCCGTCAGCGCGCTCGTGGGCGCCAACCTGCTGGCCGTGCTTCCCGCGCAGCGCGCCGCACGCACGTCCGCCATCGAACTCCTGCGAGACCGCTGATCCAGCCCGTGATCGAGCCCCTGATCCAAACTAGGACGATTCGAGCAGGCGCAGGCCGGTTGGCGCGATCGATGGTTCGGCGTGAGGCAGCTCGACCACGAACTCGGTCCGGTGGGCGGGGAAGACATGGTGCGAGTACAGCACCGGTCGGCCGTCGGTGTCTGTGGTGATCCGCTCGCACAGCAGCACGGGCGAGCCGCTCGGCACGCCAAGCAGTTCGGCATCGGCCGCCGCGACGAGATCTGCGCCAATGGTCTGGGTCGCGCCCCGGAGTGGAATGCCGAGCAGCTCGTAGAACGGCGATCGCTCCACATCGCGTCGGGACAGCGATTGGGCGAGCTCGGCTGGACACCACACGGTGACCACGGCGAACGGCTCACCGTCGGCCATGTTGACGCGCTTGACCTGCAGGACGTGATCGGTCGAGAGTGCGTCGCGCACCCGTGGGTTGGCGGACATGAACGCGAACTCGATGATCCGCCGCTCGGTGACGATGCCGCTGTCGGTGAGCTGGCCCTCGATGGTGTGCAGCCGGCCGAGGGTCTGGCGCAACGGCGCCGTCGCCACGAACCAGCCAAAGCCCTGGCGGGCAGCGATCAGGCCGTCGTCGCGCAGCGTCTCCAAGGCGCGACGAATGGTGACCCGGCTGGCATCGAACTCACTGGAGAGCTCGGCCTCACTGGGCAGCAGCCGCCCCGGTGCGTACCGACCGGCGGCGACCCGCTCGCGCACGGCCGTGGCGATCTCCTGGTATCGGATCGTCCTCATCTCGGCGCCTGCCGACCATCGCCGGCAATCCGTGTCAGGTTGTCGTCGGACCTGGTTGCGGTGTTGCTCACTTGTATTATAGTTGTCTACATCGACCGCTCAATGCAAGGGGCAATCCGCCCCCGGAACCCGAGGGAGCACACATGGCCGCCGCCGTCACCGCAGGAACCCCCATCGAACTGGTGCAGGGGGTCTACGCCCGCCTCGCCGAGCGCAGTGAGTCGGGCCGAACCCGCCTCGGCCGACCGCTGACCCTCACCGAGAAGATCCTGATCAACCACCTCGTCCACCCGGATGAGGCCATCGACCGCGGCGTCACGTACAACGACTTCAACCCCGACCGGGTGGCGATGCAGGACGCCACCGCGCAGATGGCGCTGCTCCAGTTCATGACGGCGGGTCTGCCCGAAGCGATGGTGCCGAGCACCGTGCACTGCGACCACCTCATCTCCGCCAAGGTCGGCGCGAAGATCGACATGGGGGTCGCCATCGACACCAACAGGGAGGTCTACGACTTCCTGCGCAGCGTCTCGGCCAAGTACGCGATCGGCTTCTGGGGGCCGGGCAGCGGCATCATCCACCAGGTGGTCTTGGAGAACTACGCCTTCCCCGGCGGCATGATGATCGGCACCGACAGCCACACCCCCAACGCCGGCGGTCTCGCAATGGTGGCCATCGGCGTGGGCGGTGCCGATGCGGTGGACGTGATGACGGGCTTCCCGTTCAACGTGCGCTGGCCGAAGGTGATCGGCGTGAAGCTGACCGGAACACTCAGCGGTTGGTCGTCGCCGAAGGACGTGATCCTGGAGGTCGCTCGCGTGCTCACCGTGGAGGGTGGAACCGGCGCCATCGTCGAGTACTTCGGTCCCGGCGCGGACAGCATCTCTGCCACGGGCAAGGCGACGATTTGCAACATGGGCGCCGAGATCGGCGCGACCTGCAGCGTGTTCGGATACGACGCGAACATGAGCGCCTACCTGCAGGCCACCGGCCGTGCCGCCATCGCTGCGGCGGCCGATGCCGTCGCCGCCGACCTGCGCCCGGACGACGGCGCGCTGTACGACCAGCTGGTGGAGATCGATCTCGACCAGCTGAAGCCGCTGATCAACGGTCCCCACTCGCCCGACCGAGCCAACCGCGTCGGCACGGCCGTGGGCAGCGAGGCCGTCGCCAATGGCTGGCCGCTGGAGATCAGCGCGGCGCTGATCGGCAGCTGCACGAACAGCTCGTACGAGGACATCACCCGCGCCGCCTCCGTCGCCCGCCAGGCCAAGGCCGCCGGGCTGCGAGTCAAGACCGACCTGCTGGTGAGCCCCGGTTCGGAGCAGATCCGCGCCACCATCGAGCGCGACGGATTGCTCGCCGATCTCGAAGCCATCGGGGCCACCGTGCTCGCCAACGCCTGCGGGCCCTGCATCGGCCAGTGGGATCGGCCGGCATCGGAGAACGGCGTGCCGAACACCATCGTCAACAGCTTCAACCGCAACTTCCCCAAGCGCAACGACGGCTCGGCGAACACGCTCAGCTTCGTGACGTCACCGGACACGGTCATCGCGCTCGCGCTGGCCGGCCGGCTGGACTTCGACCCGACGACGGACACCATCACCAGCCCCAGCGGTGAAGAGATCACGCTGCAGGCCCCGGTCGGCGAGGTGCTGCCCGAGGCCGGCTACGACCCCGGCCAGAACACGTTCACCCCGCCGCCCGCCGACGGTTCCGGTGTGCTGGTGGAGGTCTCCCCCACCAGCGACCGCCTGCAGTTGCTGCAGCCGTTCGCGGCCTGGGACGGCAACGACTACCTGGGCCTGCCAGTGCTGATGAAGGCCCAGGGCAAGTGCACCACCGACCACATCTCGGCGGCCGGCAAGTGGTTGCAGTACCGCGGGCACCTGGAGAACATCAGCGGCAACCTGTTCATCGGGGCGGTGAACGCGTACGGCGGCGCCGTGGGCGAGGGCACCAGCGCGATCGACGGCAGCACGAACAGCTACCCGAACCTGGCCAAGGCGTATAGCGAGGCCGGCATCCGCTGGTGCGCGATCGGCGACCGGAACTATGGCGAAGGCTCGTCGCGCGAGCACGCTGCGATGGAGCCGCGCTTTCGCGGCGGCGTGGTGATCTTTGCCCGCAGCTTCGCCCGCATCCACGAGACCAACTTGAAGAAGCAGGGCCTCGTGCCGCTGACGTTCGCCGACTCGGCCACCTACGACCTGATCGGCGAGGACGACCGCATCAACGTGCTGAACCTTCCGCCGGTGCCCGGCCAGAACATGCAGTGCCAGATCGTCAAGCCCGACGGCAGCACCATCGACTTCGAGGGCGTGCACACCTTCAGCCCCGAACAGGTGGAATGGTTCAGGGCCGGCTCGGCGCTCAACGTGGTGCGCAGGAAGGTTGCTGAGGGCGCCCACTGACGCCGCCGACTGAGTCCGGCCAGGTCAGCACCCAGACGACCAGCGCCGTCATCAGCACCGCATTCACTCCGAGCAGCACGAACGGTGGCACCCCAGGGTGCCACCGTTGGTCGCGCAGGAGCCACGATCCGTTCGTGCCCACGGTGTAGCGGCGCAGCGTGGCCCACAGTGTGCCGACCTCGCCCGCCACCGC
>JAYTSB010000595.1:0-5179 GCA_043745825.1 Actinomycetota bacterium
CGGTTCTGTTGCGTTGTTCTGCGCCTCGAACGCACTCCTGCCGGGAACAATGGTCGTACTGCTCGATCGCAAGCTGTTGTGACAGCACCAGGCCTCAACAGATACCGTGCGCGACGATGGCTGACAAGACGGCGGTCGACTACGCAGTGAAGTTGCTGCCCGAGTTTGGCCTCACCGCGGCCCTGGATGAGAACCGACCCGACGTCATAGAACGCAACGCGCCCGCTGTTGACTTCTCTGCGACCGTCGATGTACGCCGGGTTGCGCGAGCCGCTGGAGCTTCCCGGGGAGGTGATCGCGACATTGCGTGGAGACACGGTCGTCTGAACTCACAAGATCTCCTGAGCTGATGAGCATCGAGGCACGACTTCCGTTGGTTGAGTAACGACTACTCACGACGGGGAGCTCGATGAGCCTCAACCTGCTCAACATGGGTATTCACCGCCACCACGCGACCTCCACCGGCGACCGGACAGGTCGCCACCGCTGGCCTCGACTTCTGGGGTCTGTCGCCGTCGTCGCCGCCTCTGTGGGAGTGACCACCACGGCCGTGCCACTGGTCGCTTACGCCGGAAACGCAGCACTGGCGGCACCGCTGCGCGTGTACACACCGGTCGGTTCGGTGCTCGACTTCACCGGCATCGATTCGATTTCGGACCAGGACCGGACGATCAGCCTGACCGACACCGCCAACGGCTGCGCCCCGGCAGATGGCAACAACTGGGCCCTCTCCGGTTGCGCTCGGCTCCAGATGGACCTGTCGAGCCCGGACGCCGGCAAGATCGCCGTGCTCAACCCGACGGTCCACTACTACATGTTCAACAACGCCCAGCAGAGCGTGGTACTCGCCGGATCCGGCGCCGTGATCGATCAATCGACCACTGGTGACGGGACACCGAGCCAGCTCATCCACATCGACGGCACCCCGCAGCAGCTGCAGGACACCGTCGACCACCTCCAATTCCAGCCCACACCCGGCTACACCGACATCGGTCAGTCCAAGACCAGCCTGCACCTGTCGCTCACCGACGGAACCGATTCGAGCCACGACCAGGCCAACATCGAGATCCGGGTGCTGCACGGCAACGGCGCCCCGACCGTGACGGCCCCGGCGAGCCCGATCGACACGCTCAAAAGCACCCCGACTGCGTTCCCCGACTTGGTGAAGGATCCGGCAGCCCCACCTCTCGTCAACGTGACGGATCCCGAGCAGTGCAACCTCACCAAGTGCGGCGCACCCTTCACCAACCCGGGCGAGGTGTCGAGCGACGACCAAATGCTGCTGGTCGCATGGCTGGCCGATCAGCAGAACTGCGGCACCTTCCATCTGCGCGGCGGGTCGTTCAGCGCGATGGGCAACGTCAACCAGGACACCGTCTTGAAGCTGCTGACCGACACCACGATCGTCGGCGGACTCAACCTCCGTACCGAGATCGCCGGACCGATCCTCGCCTCGTTGTCAGTGCAGGCGCAGACCGTCAACCTGCAGACCCAGCCGAGCGGCAGCACGGATGACACCACGGTCTTCGCCGGCGTCGGTGACATCACCGAAGTTCGCTACGCGCTCTCCCAGATCACGTACACCGGCCCGAACGCCACGGCGACCTGTGACCTCAACGTCGCGGTCAGCGACATGGGCCACAGCGGGTTGCCGCCCCAACACGGCTGGAAGCCCCCGTCGGTCGACAATTCGACCAACCCGCCGACGCCTGTGCCCGCGGAGGAGATCCCGGACGCCAAGTCAGACCAGCAGGTGATTCAATTCAACGTGACCGACGGTCACCCGGACGTAACCGTCAACCAGACCGGACCCGAGTCACCGGGGGTCGACCCGACCAACCAGCCGGTCGAGTTCACGGCCACCTTCAGCCAGCAGGTGCAGGGCCTCGATCCAGCCTCATTGGCGATCACCGGCACCGCCTCCAGCCCGACGATGATCGACATCCAGCCCCAGGGCCCGTCGACGTCGTACGTGATCTCGATCACGCCCGGCTCGGACGGCACCGTCATCGTCGCCATCCCGCAGGACAAGGTCGCTTCGTCGCTCGGGCCCACGGATCCGAATGATCCGCACTACCACGACTACACCAACCACGCGTCGACGTCGACCGACAACACGATCACCTACGATACGACGAAGCCGGCCGCCACGATCACCAAGAACGCCGGCCAGGCCGATCCGGCACTCGGAGCGCCGATCGTGTTCGACGCCACCTTCGACAAGGACATCGATCCGCTCACGTTCAACGGCACCGACGTCTCCTTCGGCGGCAGCACCGCCGGGGGAACCCTCGCCGCAGTCGTCACGCCGGTCGATGCGAAGCATTTCACCGTGTCGGTCCTCGGCATGACGTCGAGCGGCACGGTGCAGGTGCAAGTCGTCGGAGGCGCCGTCGCCGATCTCGCCGGCAACTCGAGCACCGCGTCAGGCACCGCGGCGGTTCAGTACCAGCAGAGCGTCCCCGACATCATCCCGCCCACGGTGACCGTGGAGCAGACCCTTCCCGGCGCAGCGGGCGACCCGACGAGCACCCCGCCGGTGCAGTTCACCGCCACGTTCTCCGAGCCGGTCATCGGCTTCGCTGCCAGCACGGTGACCCTCGGCGGCAGCGCCAACCCGTCGCAGGTGACGATCAGCGGCGGCCCGCTCGTCTACACCCTGAACGTCAGCGGCATGACCCAGAGCGGCCACGTCACCGCTTCGATCGGGGCCGGCAAGGTCACCGACGCGGCGCTCAACCCGAACATCGCGTCGACCTCGGCCGACAACGACGTCACGTACAACGTGCCTGTGCTACCGGCACTGACCGCAACGATCAACCAGAAGGCCGGACAAGCCGATCCCGCATCGGTCGCACCGATCCAGTTCACGGTTGCTTTCAGCAACCCCGTCCTCGACTTCACGACCGGTGACGTCACGCTCAGCGGGACCGCCGGTGCTACCACGGCCACGGTCGCTGGCGGCCCGAGCACCTACACCGTCGACGTGACCGGCATGACCCAAGCCGGCACGGTGATCGCCTCGGTCGGCCAGGGTGTCGCCCACGACGCTGCCGATCAACCCAACTCGGCAGCAACCTTCACCGACCACACGGTCACCTGGGCACCAGCGGTTCCCGGGCCGACCGTCACGGTGAATCAGGCCGCCGTCCAGGCCGACCCGACCTCGACGTCGCCGATCGCCTTCACCGTTGTGTTCTCGGCGGCCGTCACCGGCTTCACAGGATCTGACGTCACGCTTGGCGGCACCGCCGGCGCGACGACGGCACAGGTGATCGGCGGGCCGAGCACCTACACCCTCAACGTCTCGGGCATGACCCAGACCGGCACCGTGATCGCATCCATCCAGGCGAACAAGGCAATCGACGCAGCCAGCCATGGCAACCAGTCCTCCACCTCGACCGACAACACCGTCACCTGGAACCAGCCGCCGGCCAACGTGGCGCCGACCGTGACGATCGATCAGGCCTCGGGGCAGGCCGATCCGACCTCGGATCCAAGCCTTCAGTTCACCGTCGTGTTCTCGAAGCCGATCAGCGGCTTCACCCCGGGCGACGTACTGCTGACCGGCACCGCCGGCGCCACGACCACCGCCGTCACCGGCGGCCCGACAACGTTCACTGTCACCGTCTCCGGCATGACCCAGACCGGCACGGTGATCGCCTCCGTGCCAGCGAACGCTGCAGTCGATGCCTCGAACGCGCCCAACAGTTCGTCCACGTCGACGGATCACACGATCACCTGGAACAAGCCGATTGCGATCTCGGCTCCCGGTGGCCAGGTGTCGGCAGGTGTCAGTTCGGGTGGCACGCTCACGACGTTCTCGACCGGTCCGTTGCAGGTACCGGCCCCTCCCGGAGACGACTTCCCCTACGGCCAGTTGTCGTTCTCCGCGAACACTGCGCCGGGCGGACTGGTGACCTTCACGCTCACTTTGCCGCAGGCGGCTGTGGGCTACGACAAGCTGGTCGGATCCACATGGACGCCCTTCACGTGGGATGGCGAGACAGGCGCGCAGCTGAACGGCACCACGATCACGATCACGATCCGCGACAACGGACGTGGTGACAGCGACCCGACCAGCGGCATCGCCACGGACCCAGGTGCACCGGTGTTCCTGCTCCCGACGGGTCCGACGACGACCATCGCGGCGAACCCAACGCCGGGCGGGACGACCGGTAGCACTCTCCCTGTCAGCAACCCGGGCCTTCCCGCCACGGGCCTTCCCGCCACCGGCTCCGACGACGCTCGTACCGTGGGCTACGCCTGCTGGTTCATCTCAGCCGGCGGTTTGCTGTTCCTGATCAGCCGCCGTCGGCGCCGCCACGCCGACGGCGTCGTCCTACCCGTGCAGCACGATTGACGTGCACCGGGGCCCGTTGCGTGTCCACTGAAAGGAGAACGTGGGCAACACCGGCCGACGTTGAACTACGGCGGTCATCCTGGACGTCAACGGGCTCCACCCGGACGACGAAGCGCGTGGGCGGGGTTCCCGCTCGTCCTGCTTCACGGCGGGGCTGAACCTTCATTCGAACTCAGCTTCGGTCCAGGGCTGCCGCGCTCGCTGAGCGCCACCGGGCGGTCGGGGACCGGACCGATGGCATGGGTGCCTCATGGCGCCACCCACGCGTTTCGCAACCCATCCACCGACCCGGCACGCATGCTCGTCGTGACGACACCCGAGGCGATTGACCTGATCCTGCGCGTGCCCGAAAGCGCCACCACCAATTTTGACGCCATGCGAGCCTGGTTCGCGAAACACGACTCACAAGTCGACGGCCCACGGCCAGTTCCAATGGTCGGTGCACGGTCCCGGTTTGACTGATCCGTGAGAGGGTGGCCCACTCTATTGTTGGTTGACGACGCGGATTTCGAAGTGGAGGTGGGGTGCGCCGGAGCGGCCGGTGTTTCCTGACCACATGAGGAGTTGGCCGGTGTTGACGGTGGTTGGGCTGCGCTGCGACAGTTCAAGAGGAAGGCTGCGGGTGTTGGCTTCGGTTCGCCGCACGATCACGGTCTGCACTACGCCGACGGCCATTTGTTGCTCGTGGCTGCGCTCGAAGCGGTCGATCATGCCGGGCTCGTGGAGCGGCTGCTGCGGGCGATCGGCGAGCCGCAAGAATTGCCGCCTTCGAGGCTGGTGAGGGTGCGACTGCGGGAGGCCCGGAACCTGTTGGCC
>JAYTSB010000596.1:0-6427 GCA_043745825.1 Actinomycetota bacterium
TCGCCGGTCGCTGTCGCAGTGTTGGTCGTCGGAACGGGGGCACCTGTCGACGGGTCGATGATCGGCACCGATGCCGGGTCCGTGTCGGGCACGAAGTAGTCGACGATCATGTATGCGTCGTCCACCCCACTGGTGCCGACGACCGGCGAAGGAAATTCGCGGACGAGGTGATTGTCGGTGGGACCGGCGTGGGGCACGCCGGGGGTCGGCGTGCCATGGTCCACCAGATTCGCGACTGGGACGGACGAGCCATTGGCGTTCGCACTGGCGACACCGAGATACGCGTACTGCGGAGGGATCGTGTCGTCGAGCGTCAGGTGGTCGATCGTCTGCCCGGTCGCGACGTCGATCGCCAATTTGTACTGGCGGGGATAGTTCGGACCCGTCGCTGTCTCGTGCTCCGGACCGATGTACGTCTTGGTGAAACGAACGACCTGTGGGGTGAACGTCACCTGCTGGGTCGGCCCGGTGAGCGGAACGGTGCCTGTCGGCGAACCCCCGTAGGCGAAACCAGGCGTGGCCGAGATCTTCAGATCGTCGATCGCGAGCCCGACGTCGGCCAAGTTGCTGACGTTGGCGGTGATGCTGATGTCGGCGACCGGCTGGCCCGGGGTGAACGAGCCGAACGGCAACTGCAGAACGACGATCTGCTTGCCGGTCGGGCACGGAACGTTCAGTGCGCCGGTCAACGGATGGGTGAACGTGGTCAGTGTGGACGTGCAGTTGAACGTCCCCAACGGTGCCAACGCCGAACCGATGTAGTTGGCGCTGCCGAAGCTGATGCCGTCGTTGCCGTCGACGCCGGCGCTGTCGAACGTCAGATCCACGTACGGTCCGTAGCCGACCGCGCCCGCGTTCGAGAAGCCGACAGTGACGTTGACCTGCTCGCCGATGAGTGCCGTCGTCTGAGGAGAGGTGATCGTCACGCTCGGTGCGGGGCCGGCAGCCAAAGCAGGAAGGCCCGGTGTGGTGACGACCACGGCCGACGCGACGATGCAGGCCAACGCGACCTTCGAGATACCACGCATGAATCGAGAACCTTCCAGTTCGCCGCCGATCGGCGAACCATGGGATCGGCAGTTGCGTATGGTTTCTTGAGGAAAACTCGCGAACGGTGACTTTGTGCGCGCTGTGACGGAAGTTGAGTGCATGTGACTCAAGATTTATGAGTCATATGGTTGGGCTTCGCTGATGGCTGGGTATTCTGGTCGCAACCCATTCATCTCAACCCACCAGCACGGAGCACTCAATCATGGCCAAGGCAGTCGGAATCGACCTCGGTACCACCAACAGCGTCGTCGCCTTTCTCGAGGCCGGCGAGCCGGTCGTCATCCCCAACTCGGAGGGTGCAAGAACCACTCCCAGCGTGGTGGCATTCAGCAAGGCCGGCGAAGTACTCGTCGGCGAAGTCGCCAAGCGCCAGGCGATCACCAACCCTGACCGCACCTTCCGCAGCATCAAGCGCGAGATGGGCACGTCCTGGAAGAGCACGGACATCGACGGCAAGCGCTACACCGCCCAGGAGATCAGCGCGCGCACATTGATGAAGCTCAAGCGCGATGCCGAGGCCTACTGCGGCGACGTGGTGACCCAGGCCGTGATCACCGTCCCGGCGTACTTCGACGATGCACAGCGCACCGCCACCAAGGAAGCCGGCCAGATCGCCGGCCTCGAAGTACTGCGGATCATCAACGAGCCAACCGCCGCAGCGCTGGCATACGGCCTCGACAAGGGCACCGAGGACGAGACCGTTCTGGTGTTCGACCTCGGCGGTGGCACCTTCGACGTGTCCGTGCTGGAGATCGGCGACGGCGTGTTCGAGGTCAAGAGCACCCACGGCGACACCCACCTCGGCGGCGACGACTGGGACCAGCGGATCATCGACTGGCTGGTCCAGCAGTTCAAGTCGGCGCACGGGGTCGATCTCGACAAGGACCGGATGGCCACACAGCGCCTCAAGGAAGCTGCCGAGAAGGCCAAGATCGAGCTCAGCCAGGTTCAGACGACGCAGATCAACCTGCCGTTCATCACGGCGACGGCCGAAGGCCCGCTCCACCTCGACGAGCAGTTGACGCGGGCCAAGTTCCAGGAGATGACGGCCGACCTGATCGAGCGTTGCCGGATCCCGTTCGAGCAGGCGCTCAAGGACGCCGGCGTCAGCAAGGGTCAGCTCCATCACGTGATCCTCGTCGGCGGTTCCACCCGGATGCCCGCCGTTGCCGATCTGGTCCAGAGCCTGACCGGCAAGGAACCGAACCGCAGCGTCAACCCGGACGAGGTGGTCGCAGTCGGTGCCGCCATCCAGGCCGGCGTGCTGAAGGGCGACGTCAAGGACGTCCTCCTCCTCGATGTCACGCCGCTCAGCCTGGGTATCGAGACCAAGGGTGGCGTGATGACCAAACTGATCGAGCGCAACACCACCATTCCGACCCGGCGTACCGAAGTCTTCACGACGGCCGAGGACATGCAGCCGAGCGTGGAGATCCACGTGCTGCAGGGCGAGCGCGAGATGGCCGGGTACAACAAGACGCTGGGCAAGTTCCAGCTCGTCGACCTGCCGCCGGCGCCCCGTGGCGTCCCGCAGATCGAGGTCACCTTCGACATCGATGCCAACGGCATCGTCCACGTCTCCGCAAAGGACCGGGCGACCTCGAAGGAGCAGTCGATGACGATCAGCGGTCAGAGCACGCTGAACAAGGACGACATCCAGCAGATGGTCAAAGACGCCGAGGCTCACGCCGAAGAGGACAAGCAGCGCCGTGAGGAAGCCGAAGTCCGCAACAACGCAGACTCCGCCGTCTACCAGGCCGAGAAGATGATCCGTGATCAGGCAGCAACCGTCAGCGACGAGGACAAGGCGTCGGTGGAGACGCCGCTCGCCGGCTTGAAGACGGCGTTGACCGGCAACGACAACGCAGCCATCAAAGAAGCGACCACCAACCTGACCAACGCGCTGCAGGCCTTCGGCCAGAAGTTGTACGAAGCAGCGGCACGTGACACCAATGCCGCTGGATCATCGGCGACCGGCCAGGAATCGGGCGGCGGGGCGAATGACGAGGAAATCGTCGACGCCGAGATCGTCGACGACGAGAAGTGACCTGACATGACAGCTGATCAGAACAGCTCGAACAACCCGACCGGTGATGGTTCCGACCACGCCGCGACCGAGTTCGAGGAGTTCCTCGAGGAGGGCGCAGCCGAGCACGCTGCGCCCTCGTCCGGGGCCGGCCGTACCAGCGCCACCAGGGATGCCAGCGTCACCAGCGATGACGAGATCCTCGCCGGGCTCGATCCGGAGTCCGAGGTCGACGTCTTGACCCGCGAGGTCAACCAGTTCAAGGACACAGCGCTGCGCCTGCAGGCCGATTTCGAGAACTATCGCAAACGCGTCACTGCCCAGCAGTCTGTCGAGATCGACCGCGCCGCCGGCAAGGTCGTCGAGTCGTTGCTGCCGGTCCTCGATGCATGTGAAGCCGCGTTCGCGCACGGCGCCGACGGCGTCGAGCCGATCTGGTCACAACTGATGGGCGTCTTGCAGAAGCAGGGCCTCGAGGCACTCGATCTGGCTGGAAAGACATTCGATCCCGCATTGGCCGATGCCGTCGTCCACGAAGACGGCGAGGGCGCGGCCGATGGTGGCCCCGTCGTCAGCGACGTGTTGCGGACGGGATACAGCTGGAAGGGCAAGACCCTGCGCGCTGCGATGGTCAAGGTCAGGGGCTGAGATGGCCGCGCAGCGAGACTGGTACGAGAAGGACTTCTACAAGGTGCTCGGCGTCAGCGAGACGGCGACCCCGAAGGAGATCACCAAGGCGTATCGCAAGCTCGCGCGCGAGAACCACCCGGACGCCAACCCGGGCAACACGGCGGCCGAGAACCGGTTCAAGGAGGCATCTGCCGCGTACGACGTGGTCGGTGACGAGGTCAAGCGCAAGGAATACGACGAGGTCCGCAAGCTCGGCCCGATGGGGCCGTTCGGCGGCGGCTTCACCAGCCCCGGTGGTGGCGGTGGTGGCCCCGGCGGCTTCAACTTCAACGTCGGCGCGGACGGT
Organism: Actinomycetota bacterium; assembly: GCA_043745825.1. Classification (GTDB taxonomy): domain Bacteria; phylum Actinomycetota; class Acidimicrobiia; order Acidimicrobiales; family Ilumatobacteraceae; genus WLMZ01. The sequence continues at coordinate 4,053 of JAYTSB010000596.1, forward strand.
CTCGGCGACCTCCTCGGCGGCATGTTCAACCGCGGTGGCCGCGGTCGCGGGGCCTCCGCAGCCGGTGGGCCCCAACGCGGCGAAGATCTCGAGGCCAGCCTCACGCTGGAGTTCGTCGATGCCATCCAGGGCATCACCACCACGCTGTACCTCACGAGCGATGCGCAGTGCTCCACGTGCAACGGCTCAGGTTCCAAACCCGGCACCCACCCAAAGACGTGTTCGCAGTGCGGCGGTCGCGGTGTGGTCGATGACAACCAGGGCTTCTTTTCGTTCAGCAGCCCGTGCCGCAACTGCCAGGGGCGCGGCGTGATCATCGAGCAGGCGTGTTCCACGTGTCGCGGCAGCGGTGTGGAAAAGCGTGCCCGCGAAGTCAAGGTGCGCCTGCCCTCCGGCGTTGCCAACGGCCAACGCATCCGGCTCAAAGGTCGGGGTGGTCCCGGTCGTAGCGGTGGCCCGGCCGGCGATCTGCTCGTGGAGTGTCACGTCCTGCCACACGCTGTGTTCAGCCGCGACGGCAGCAACCTCACCCTGCGAGTTCCGATCACATTCGCCGAGGCAGCCCTCGGCGCAGACATCGAGGTTCCCACCCTTGGCGGACCGCGCGTGACGCTGCGCATCAAGCCCGGCACCCAGACCGGCACGCGACATCGCGTCAAGGGGAAGGGCATGGAGACGCCCAAGCACACGGGTGATCTGATCGTCACGGTGGATGTCCAGGTTCCCACCTCGCTCGACGCGGCTGAGCGGGCTGCGGTCGAAGCACTGGCTGCGGCCACCACGGAGTCGCCACGCACCCACCTCCTCGCGCAGGCGGCGAGCACTTCACGAGACGGAGGCGATTGATCATGCGCAGCAAGGACCATGCGGTCTACGTGATCTCGGTGGCCGCAGAGCTGGCCGGGATGCATCCTCAGACCCTGCGCATCTACGAACGCCGCGGCCTCGTCCAGCCGGCACGATCACAGGGCGGCAACCGTCGGTACAGCGATGTCGACATCGATCGCCTGCGACGTATCCAGGAGCTGGCCGGCGAAGGCATGAACCTGGAGGGCATCCGCCGGGTGATGGCTCTGGAGGCCGAGTTGGACCGGTTGCGTCACGAGAACGCCGAGCTGCGCGACCTCGCCAGCCACGCAATCGCCGAGGCAGACCGGCGCGCCCCCCGGCGCGATCTCGTACCGCTGCACCAGGCCGTGGCAGTGTTCGGTCCGCACAAGCCCTTCCGCTGACGGGGCGCCGCGGTGAGGTTGCGTCCGGACGTTCCGGATCGGCGAGAGACGTGACTCACGCAGGAGGGGGTCCGGCCGTGAGGCGGGTCAACGCGTCGGCGAGCATCTCTGCCCACAGGTCTCCCCATGCCGCCACGGGTGGTCTCAGCGCGGACACCGGTGGGGTCTCGCGTTCCGTCGGTGTGCCCAGGAACTCCGCGAGCGCCGCCGTCGTCCGCGGGTCCAGCGTCTCGGGATCGGGAGGGCCGGCCGTGGTGGACGTCGCCGTGGCAGCCCGGGAGCCCACCACGGCCCGGGGGGCCCGTTCGCCCGGCTGCGGCTTGCCCCGCCAGTGGGCGAGCAGTGCCGGATCCTCGCCGACGTGCTCGGCGAAGGCGACCATCACGGCGACGGCGTGTTTGCACGGATCGTCCCAGTCGGGGCACGTGCAGGAGAACCGGATGTCGCGGCGGGCGGGCACCAGCGCGGCGGTGATGTCGAATGCCGAGGCGGTAGCGACGTGGACGGTGACGTCGTACGGCCGGCTGCGGCTGCCCTGCACGGAGGCCGTGAGCTGGCCGGGCTCCACCTGCAGGTCCAGCACGGCGCCCTGGCGGGCATAGGTGCGCCCACGGCCGAGCCGTGATGGATCGCTGAGGCCTGCGGTCAGCACGTTCACCATCGTCATCAGCAATCGGCCCTCGCGCTCGGACGTGCCCCCTCGATCGCTCATGGTCGGCCCCCGGGCGCCCCGCCAGCAGATGGACCGAGCATCACCAGACTGCGGAGATCGTCGGTGGACAGCTCGGTCAACCACTGCTCGCCGGTGCCGAGCACGGAGTTGGCGAGGGCACGCTTGTCGTCGATCAGCTGGCTGATCCGTTCCTCGAGCGTGCCTTCGCAGACCAGCTTGTGCACCAGCACGGTGCGCGCTTGGCCGAGCCGCCAGGCGCGGTCGGTTGCCTGGTCTTCCACGGCCGGGTTCCACCAGCGGTCGTAATGGATCACCTGCGATGCGCTGGTGAGGTTGAGCCCGGTGCCGCCGGCCTTCAACGAAACGAGCAGCAGCGGTGACCCCTCGCCCGCCTGGAATCGGCGCACCATCGTGTCGCGGCCACCGCGGGACACGCCGCCGTGGAGGAACGGTGCATCGATCTGCAGGCG
>JAYTSB010000597.1:0-10547 GCA_043745825.1 Actinomycetota bacterium
GGCGACCACGGGCTCGACGTGCTGTCGCAGGGCGGGGTGCCGCTGCAGGCCACCGTCGGCGGCGCCGTACAGCCGGTCGGCGACGGACAGACCCATCTCCACGACGTGACGGCGCTCGATCTGCTGTTCGGTGACAGCCCCATCGACACGCTGCTGTCGCTCGATGACGGCATCATTGCTGCCGACGGCTTTGCGCTGCGGGCCAAGACCGTGGCGTCGCTGCCATGGGGCCCGGCCCCTGCCGCGCCGAGCCAGCCCGTTGCCGCTGCGGCGACACCGGCACCCGCACCCGCCCCCGCCCCTGCGGAGACGGCGCACATGCCCGCCGCGATGGTGTCGTTGCGTGAAGCCACGACGGGCGACGACCTCCCCGTGGCCGCGCCGCTGCCGGTAGCGGCACCTGCACCTGCACCTGCACCTGCACCCGCCCCCGCACCGGCACCGGTCATGGCTGCCCCCGTTCCGGTTCCAGCCCCCGCGCCGGCGGCCCAGATGGCCCCCACCGCGGCGATGCCAGTGGCCGCGCCGGCGGCATCCGGTCCGCAGCCCGTGAAGGTGAAGGGCCTGGTCTGCGCCCGCGGTCACTTCAACGATCCACGAACACGCTTCTGCGCCACCTGTGGCATCGCCATGCACCAGACCAGCTTCATCCTCACCGAAGACGTTCGCCCGCCGCTCGGCGTGCTCGTGATGAGCGATGGGGCGTACCACACGTTGGTCACCAGTCTCGTCTTCGGGCGCGATCCAGACGACGATCCGGAGGTCCGCGAGGGCCGCGCCCAGGGCGTCACGCTCATCGACCCGGGCAACACGATCTCGCGGGTTCACGCCGAGATCCGGGCCGTCGACTGGGACGTGCACATCGTCGACCACGGCTCGACCAATGGCACGTTCATCTGGTCTGCCGAGCGCCAGCAGTGGGACCGGCTCACGCCCGACCAGCCGGTGCCGCTGCAGCCCGGCTCGCACGTCGCCTTTGGCCGTTTGACCGCCACCTACGAATCCTCGAACCGACAGAAGGGCTGATCCCGTGCTTGCCTCATCATTTGCAGAGGACCGCTATCTGGCTCTGTCGCTGTGCCTCGTCGTCGTCGTGGTCCTCGGTCGCATCGTTGGGGTGCTGTTCCGCAAGATGCGCCAGCCTGCGGTCATCGGGGAGATCCTGGTCGGCATCGCCCTCGGGCCCAGCCTGCTCGGCGAAGTCTGGCCCGAGGCACGTGACTACCTGTTCAACAAGGTGGACATTCCGTTCTTCAAGCTGGTGGCGTCGCTGGGCCTCGTGCTCTTCATGTTCATCGTGGGGATGGAGGTGGACCTCGAAGTCGTCAAGCGCTCCGGCAAGCGCGCCGCGGCGATCTCGTTGACCTCGATCGCCTTCCCGTTCGTGCTCGGGTTCTTCGTGCTCGGCCACTACCTCTATGACGACCACAAATGCGTGGCCATCGAGCAGACGGCCAAGGCGGTGACGCCGTGCGGCACCGTGACCAAGGAGGTGGCCGGCAAGATCGAGGTGCGCCAGGCCGAGATCACGGCTGCCGCCAACAAGCCGAACGCACCCAAGCTCACTCCGATGGTGGCCAAAGAGACCGACTTCGTGCCGTTTGCGATCTTCATCGCGGTGTCGATGTGTGTGACTGCGTTCCCTGTGCTTGCGCGCATTCTCACCGAACGCAACATGTTCAAGATACCCCTCGGCCTGTTGATGATCGCCTGCGCCGCGATCGACGACATCATGGCCTTCACGCTGCTGGCGTTGGCCACTGCGCTCGCCGGTCAGGGCAGCGCCACCGACATCTTGTTCATCATCGCCAAGCTTGCGGCCTTCGTGGTGGTGCTGTTCGTCGGGGTGAGGCCGCTGCTCGAGCGGTTCGTGCTCCAGCCCTACCGGCGCAACGGCAACAAGATGGGTGCCGAGCAGCTGAGCATCCTGTTCGTCGGTCTGCTGCTCTCGTCGTACATCACCAGCCGCATCGGTGTGCACGAACTGATCGGCGGGTTCCTGTTCGGCGTTGCCCTGCCCCGCAACAACGCGCCGAACCTGTTCCACTCCATCGCCGGCAAGATCGAAGGCGTGAGTGTGCAGCTGCTGCTGCCCGTGTTCTTCGTCATCGCCGGCCAGAACGTGAACCTGCAGGGCCTGACCGTGCACGACATCATCCCGGGGATCGCCATCGTGGCAATTGCGTGCATCGGCAAGTTCTGCGGCGGGGCGATCGCAGCGAGGGTGGTGGGCGTGCCGCGCCGACAATCACTGGCCGTCGGGGCGCTGATGAATACCCGGGGTCTCACCGAGCTGGTGGTGCTCTCCATCGGCCGAGAAGCCGGGGTCATCGACGACAAGATGTACACGCTGCTGGTCATCATGGCCGTCGTCACCACCACCATGGCCGGTCCGTTACTCAACCTGGTGTACCCGGATCGCTGGCTCAACCGTGACATCGCCGAGGCCGAGCGCCAGCGGGTCAGCTCGGCAACCGATCGGGTAGCCGTGGTGGTTCACGACCCGGCCACGTCCTCCGTTCTGGCCGAGGTGGCGGCCGCCTACGGCGGCGGACGCAAGACCGGCGCAGTCACGCTGATCCGCTTCACCGAACAGGGTGCCGGTCTCGGTGGCTTCGCCGACGACCTCGGGGCAATGAAGTCGTTGCAGCAGACCATCGAAGCGGCCGGCCTCACGTGCCAGGTGGTGTCGCGGGCGTCGTCGGATCGTGCGGCCGATGTGGTGGCCGAGGTCGCCCGCCAGGCGCCATCGGCCGTGGTCATCGATGGCAGTGATGCGGCGCTCGTGGCCGGTCTGCGTGCCACCGGCGCCGATGTGGTCATTCCCGCAGCGGGCCTGGGTGGTGTCGCCGGCGTTGCCGTCAGCGCGGGCAGCTCGAACGCCGACCTCGCGGCCCTCGAGATCGCAGCCCGAGTCGCCCTGCACGCCGATGTGCCGGTGCTGTCCAAGGGTGGCCGCTCGGGGCGCCTCGTCCGTCAGCTGGAGACGCTGGGCGTGCGCTTCGCCGAGCCCGGCGATGTGACTGGTCCCGTCGTCACCATCGGCGAGCAGACCGACGCCACCATCGTCATCCATCCCGGCGAACGCGACCGCATCCCGCTCAACGAAGCCCTCGTTGGCTGGGTACGTACGGAACCGCTGGTACTCAGCCCGCTGTAGTTCAGCCGGATGTCGTTCACCGGCCGGAGGCGAGCTCCGGCCGGTCGATGACCGCGCATGACACCCGGCCGACGCGAATCACGTCACCGATCGCCAGCGCTGCAGGGCCGACGATGCGCTCGGCGTTGACGTATGTGCCGTTGGTTGTAGCGAGATCGGTGATGCGCCAGCCGCTGCCGTCCAGCGGCGCGACGCGGGCGTGCACCCGCGATGCCTCGTCGTCGTGGATCACGACATCGCAACGGAAATCGCGACCGAGCACCGCTTCGTCGGTGATGCAGACCACATGGTGGCCGTCGATCGGATCGTCGATGCGCATCCAGAGCTCGGCGTTCACAACGCGGCGGCGGCCTTGTCGAACGCGGTCTTGGTCAACTCGTAGAATGTGTCGATCTCGGCGTTGTCCGGATCCCGGTTGTAGGTGGACCACTGGGTGACCATCACCAGCCGTCCGACCTGGGTCTCCACGATGTACCCGGTGAGCAGGACGCCGCCGGATCCGTCGCTCGGCGACGCCTCGTACTTGATCGCGTTGACCTCACGTCCCACGCCGCGGGCGTCGCGGGTGGCATCGGAGATGGAGTACGTCACCGGCGTGCCCCCGAGGTTGCCCTCGGAGGTCTCGCAGTTCTGAGTGATCGCCTTGTCCTGCTCGTAGAACTTGGTGGCGTCGCCCTTGGAGGCAAATGTGGAGACGTTCTCGTAGAACACGGTGTTGGTGAAATCGGCGCCGGAGCCACTCGAGGTGCTGTAGAGCACCTCACCCTGGCGCAGCGGATCGGCCAGCACGAACTGGGGACAGAACGGGTCGCTGTCGCCGGAGATGTCCTCCTCGTTCCACTCCGAGCCGAACGAGTCGCGCACCTGGCGGATGGTGACCAACGAGGCGGCCAACTCCTTGCGCGTGGGTTGGGCAGCGGCGGCCTTGCCGCTGCGGGTTGCGACGATCACACCCGCGGCCACCAGCACGGCAAGCACGATCGCGCCGAGCACCAGCAGCGGCGTCTTGCTCTTCTTGGGGGCCTCCGGTGCGGGGCCGAACAGATCCTGCACGGGTGGTGGGACCGGGCTGGGGTTGGGCGCCAGGGGCGGGACCGGTGGAGCCGAAACCGGACCGCCCACCGATGCCGGCGGGTGGCTGACCGGAGCGACAGGCGGCTGGCTCGTACCGGGCAGGAAGGGCACGCCGGCCGGCGGCGACGAGACGGGTGGGGCGAGACGCACCGGTTGCTGGGCCGTGCCGGCCGCCGCCTCCTGGGTGTTGTGGCCTGCAGACGGCGGCGCCGAGACCGACGAACGCACGGCCCGGGCAGCACCCGACGCCACCGCTGTCTTCGGATCGCCGCGGCGGATCACGGGCACGGTGGGGAATGCTTCGGTGACCATTCGCTCCACGATCGGCGAACGGCTGGAGCCTCCCACCAGTGAGATGCCGGACAGCTGTGACGGTTCCAGCCCGGCTTCGGTGACACAGCGGTCGAGCAGCACCACGGTCTCGGCCACGTACGGCGTGACCAGCTCCTCGAACTCGTTGCGCTGCAGGCGGATCTGCTGCAGGCCCGTTGGCAGCGGGACGATGAGGTCAGCGTACTGGTTGCCGGACAGCGTCTCTTTGGCTCGGCGGGCTTCGTTGCGCAGCGTTGCACCGACCTGCTGCCACAACGGTTCCTCGCCGATCTGGATTGCGTCCCAAGCGTCGGCGGGGAGCTGTTGACCGAGGTGGTTGACGATGATCTCGTCGAAGAGCTCACCGCCGATGTTCTGGTCGCCGCTCGGGCGTCCGACGATGTTGAAGCCTCCGCCGCTGGCGGTGACCACAGCTGTATCGAACGTGCCACCGCCGAGGTCGTAGACCACCACGAACGCACCCTGGGCCACGCCGACCTCGCTGGCGAAGGACAGTGCAGCGGCGACTGGCTCGGGGACGAGCGCCGGGTTGTCCAGCTGGGCTTTGGCCGCCGCTTCCAGCAACCGGTTCAGACGGGGTCGGTTCCACGTTGCCGGATGCGTCAGGCGCACCTCCGTCGGCGCGCTGCCCATCTGTCGGACGGACTCGGTGTAGACCTGCTTCAAGAGGGCCGCGACGAGGTTGACGACCTGGTGAGGACGACCGTCGAGCACGACGGGGGCCTGGTCGCCGAGACGGTTCTTGATCGCCCGCAACGTGCTCTCCGGATGCGTACCCGACAGATCGTCAGCGGTTCGCCCGACGATGACGGTGCCGTTCGGATCCACCATGACCACGGACGGCATCCGCCGTTCGCCCCCGACCTCGATGACCTCCGGCGACCGATCGTCGACCTTGGAGGCCGCGACCGTGTAGCTGGTTCCGAAATCGATCGCAAGAATCCACGACGGCAAGATGGGGCTCCCTGTTGAAACTCACTGCACCCTAGCGCACCACCCGATTCGCAAATCAGTAGTCACCCCGGCGCGGGCCCGCCCCTGTCTGGCACGGCCAGCTCCATCACCGTGTGCAACAGCACGTTGGCCCCAGCAGTGACGTGCTCGGGTGTCGTGTGCTCGGCGATGTTGTGCGACAACCCGCCGACGGACGGCACGAAGATCATCGACGCCGGGCACACCCGCGAAAGCATTTGCGCATCGTGACCGGCGCCCGACGGCATCCGCATCACCGAGTTGCCGAGGCCGGCCGCAATGCGCTCGACGCGATCGACCATCGGCGAATGGAATTCCACGGGCTCGAAACGGGCCAGCGCCTTGCGCTCCACCGTGCAGTCTCCTCGCGCACAGACCTCGTCGATGAACGCGGCCATGTGCTGCTCGGCCTCCTGCAGCAGGGCTTCCTCGGTGTTGCGCAGGTCGAGGGTGAACGTCACTCGCTGGGCCACCACGTTGACGAGACCCGGGAACACGTCGAGGCGGCCAACGGTGGCCACCTGCGTGCCACCCGGCTGGGCAGCCATCTCACACGCCAGGCGGTGCGCCTCCACCACGATGGCGGCGACGGGCACGAGCGGATCTCGGCGGAGGCGCATCGGCGTGGTGCCTGCGTGGGCCGAACGGCCGGTGACGGTGTACTCCGTCCAGGAGATGCCCTGCACGCCGGTGACGACACCGATGGTGATGTCGTTGGCCTCCAGCACCGGACCCTGTTCGATGTGCAACTCGACGAAGGCGGCCGGCGCCGCCGCCGTCGGGCACGGCGTCGGCCCGGCGAAGCCGATGCGCTCCAGCTCGTCTCCGAGTCGGGCGCCGTCGTCGGCGGCACGCGCGTCCAGCGCTTCCTCGAGCGAGAGGCCACCGACGTACACGAGGCTGCCGAGCATGTCGGGCGCAAAGCGGGCGCCTTCTTCATCGGTGAAGTAGGCGACCTGCACCGGATGCCGAGTGGCGATGTGGTGCTGCTCCAGCGTTTCGATGACCTCCAAGCCGGCCAGCACTCCGAGGTTGCCGTCGAAGCGACCTCCCGTGCGCACGGTGTCGATGTGCGATCCCATCATGACGGGCGCAGCGTCGACGTCGGTGCCGGGGCGGGTGCCAACGACATTGCCGATCGCGTCGATGCTCACGTGCAGGCCGAGATCACGCATCCACGCCAGCACCAGCAATCGCCCATCGCGGTCGGCGTCGGTGAGCGCCAGCCGGGCACAGCCCAGCTCGCCGTTCGGCCCGTGGACCGCGCCGATCTCGCCGAGGTCGACGATCCGCTGCCAGAGCCGCTCGCCGTCGATGCGCAGGGACTCGTTCATGCGCTCGCTGGTTTGCCGAAGTTGAATGTCTTGATCTCTCGCAGCGCTTCGCCGAACGCAGTCACGGAGCCTTCGAACAGGGCGCGGCCGAGTTCGGCCGTGGCCAGCGTGGGGTCGCCGATGTATCCGTCGTCGAAGAAGTCGTTGGACAGCCAGCCGAAGCTGACCCGACCGCCGAACTTGACGTAGCGGTTGCCGATCAGGCCATCGGGGATGCGCCGCTCGGCCTTGCTCATGTCGCACAGGTGCGGGGCGAGGTGCAGCATGATGCTCGTCTCGTCCGTGCCGCCGTGCACGCCCATACCGTGCTCGCCCTCGGCCGAGGTGCCGCCCTGATCGGCGGGGACGCCAGGGTGTGTGGTGAATGTCATCAACCCGTGGTTGAGGCGCAGCTCGCGGTTGGCCGTGCCGAGCAGGGTGCTGTTGCCGCCGTGGCCGTTGAGGAACACGAGCCGCCGAGCCGGGGTCTTGGCGATGCAGCGGCCGAGATCGTCGAGTACGGCGAGCAGCGTGGTGGCCGAAAGCCAGATCGTGCCCGACGACCAGGCGTGCTCGTTCGACTTCGTGTAGGCGAGCGGGGGCAGGACCCACGCATCGACCTCGTCCCCCACGGCCGCCACCGTGGCCTCGGCAACTGCCTGGGCCACGATCAGGTCGGTGTTGAGCGGAAGGTGCGGGCCATGCTGTTCGATTGCCCCAAGGGGCTGCACCAGGATCGAGTCGGCGCTGAGCAGACGGTCCACGTCGGGCCCGGTCAGATCGGCGAGGTGGCGGACACGGACGCTGTTGGCCGGATTCGACGAGGTGGTCACGGCGTCACGCTAGCGCTGCGGGCAGAATGACGGGGTGCCTGGGACCGACGTGGATGCAATCGTGATCGGAGCGGGCCACAACGGCCTGGTGACTGCGGCATACCTCGCCAAGGCGGGTCTGCCCACGATGCTGCTGGAGGCTCGCGATTCGGTTGGCGGTACCGCGGCGAGCGAATCCTTCGGCGGCGCCACGGTGAACATCTGCAACTGCGATCACCTCACCTTCCGCACCACACCGGTGATGGACGAGCTCGACCTTGCGGCCCACGGCCTGCGTTATCTCGACGTCGATCCGTCGCAGCTCAACATGACATGGGACAAACCGCGCCCGTGGCTGAGCTTTCACGACATCGACCGCACCATCGATGGCCTCAACCAACTGCACCCGCGTGAGGTCGAGGGTTACCGGCGCTACCTGCGCGCTGCCCTGCCCGCCGTGCGCCTTGTGCTCGATGCGGCCAGCGAGCCGCCGACGCTCGGTGGCCTCACCCGCCACGCGCTGGACCGGCGGATGCGCGGCGTCACGACACTGTTGACGTGGAGCCGGCGCAGCGCTGCCGACGTCATGCGTTCGTTCTTCGACACCGAGGCACTCCGGGCCCCGGGGCTCGCGGTGGGTCCGATGGTGTGGGGCATCTCCCCCGAATTCCGCGGGTCCGGCCTCGGTGCGCTCACCTACGCAATGCGCCACGTCGCCAAGGTGGGGCGCCCCGTCGGCGGCAGTGGTGCGGTCCCGCTGGCTCTGCTGGCCGCGTTCACCGCCGCCCAGGGCGAGTTGCGCACCTCGGCGCGGGTGTCCACCATCATGTGCGACGGCACCGGCGTGTGCGGCGTCCGCCTCGCCGACGGCACCGAGATCCGCTCGAACGTGGTGGTGTCGGCATGTGACCCTCACCGCACGTTCGTCGAGTGGCTGACCAACGCCCCGAGCCAGGCTGACGGCCTGATCCGGCGCTGGCAGACCATTCCGCACAGTCAGGGCTATGAGTCCAAGATCGACGCAATCGTCACCGAGGTGCCTCGCCTGCTCGCCACCGAGGACCCCATCTTCGCCCGGCTCGGGGCGGACCCGGCCGAGTGCACCGCAGCGATCGCGCCATCGCTGGCGGACATGGACCGCGGCTACGAGCTGATGAACCGCGGCCAGATCCTCGACCGTCCCGGCCTGCTCGTGAACGTGCCGACGGTGGCCGACCCGTCGATGGCTCCGGTTGGTCAGCACGTACTGAGCGTGGAGGCGATCTACACGCCGTACAACTTCACTGGTGGCTGGGACGACGACGCCGAGCCGCGGCGCTGGTTGGACCGCTACGCAACGCTGGTGCAGCCCGGGTTCCTCGACACGATCACGACCTGGCGGACGATGACGCCGGCGTCCTACGAGTCCGAGTTCAACCTGCCCCAGGGGCACGCAACCAGCTTCGCCGGTGGGCCGCTCGCGGCGATCCGCAACAAGAACCCCGAGCTGACTCGTTACGAGACTCCGGTGCGCGGCCTCTACCTCACTGGCGCGGCCACGTTCCCGGGTGCCGGCGTGTGGGGCGCGAGCGGCCGCAACGCGGCCACGGTGGTGCTGCGCGATCAGCCGTGAGCGCGGGCTGGGCGGCGGGCGGGGCTGGCGAGCCTAGGCGTCCTTGACGGCCCATTCGCGCCGGGCCACAGGGTCTTTGTCGCTCCAGGGGAAGTTGATCCATTGGTCGGTGCGCTTCCAGACGTAGTCGCACTGCACCACGGAGTGCGACTTCTCGTACAGCACGGCACTGCGCACCTCGGCCACCTTGCCCGAGCAGAACTCCTGCACGCTGCGCAGCGTGTGGCCGGTGTCGGCGACGTCATCGGCGATGAGGATGCGGGCGTCGGACACATCGACGAAGTCCGGTGCGGGCGGCAGGATGCGAGGCACGTCGAGCCGCTCATCCACGCCGGTGTAGAACTCCACGTTCATCGTGTACACGTTCTTCACAGACAGGGCGTAGCCGAGGGCGCCGCCGATCAGCAGACCACCGCGGGCGATCGACAGGATCATGTCAGGCTCGTATCCCGAGTCGGCCACCAACTGGGCGAGCACTCGCGAGGCCTCCCCGAAGATCTCCCATGACATGATTTCGCGCTCGGATGACACCGCTGTTTGCTCCTGTGGTTGAACGTGAACCGCTGCCGGCAAACCTAACGCATGACTGCGGCCGGCAGGTATTGCTACCCGGCCGTCAGCCGATGATGTCCGTGGGACGCACCGGCACCCGGTCGATGGGCTTGCCGATGGCGTCACGGATGGCAGCGACGATGGCCGGCGTACTGGAGATGGTGGGCGGCTCACCAACGCCCTTGGCGCCCAGCGGGGCGATGGGATCCGGTTCCTCGACCAGTGAGGCGATGACGTCGGGCATGTCGAGGAACGTGGGCAGCAGGTAATCGGTGAAGCTCGGGTTGCGCACGAGACCGTCGGTGATGATGATCTCCTCCATCACGGCCAGGCCGAGGCCCTGGGCGATGCCACCCTCGATCTGGCCGATGACGCTGAGTGGGTTCAGCGCCCGACCGACGTCCTGCGCAGTGGCGACCTGAACGACCTTGACGAGGCCGAGTTCGGGGTCCACGTCCACCACGGCGCGGTGGGCCACGAACGCGAACGCGGTGTGGCAGTTGCCCTGACCGTTCTCGTCGAGATCCTCGGTGGGGGCATGCCGGAACTCCACGGTCTCGTCGAAGCTGATCCCACGTGTCACATCGGCGACGGCCATCCGCAGCGAACCCGCCGTGTCGATGATGTCCGCGCCGTCGATCACCAGCGATGCGGCCTCCACCCCGTGCGCGGCGGCGACGTGATCGAACAACAGGCCGCGCACCTTGACGCACGCTGCA
>JAYTSB010000598.1:0-2460 GCA_043745825.1 Actinomycetota bacterium
CGCAGTGCCGGACATGCAGGCCCGACGTTGGGGCCGGGTGATTGCCATCACCTCGGTGGCCGTCCGCCAGCCGATCGGCACGTTGATCCTCTCCAACACGGCGCGCGCTGGTGTGACGGGGTTCTTGAAGACGGTGGCTCGAGAGGTGGCCGCCGACGGGGTCACGGTCAACACGGTGCAGCCCGGTCTCCACGCCACCGCCAGGATGACGCAGCTCTACGGTGGCACCCCCGATGGTGCATCACTGGGCATCCCCGCCGGCGTCGTCGGCGATCCCGACGACTTCGGCCACGTCGTCACGTTCCTGTGCAGCGAGCACGCCAAGTTCGTCACCGGGGCACACCTCCAGGTAGACGGCGGCGCCTATGGTGGGCTGCTGTGATCACCCACGTCGTGTCCTTCCGCTGGAAACCAGAGACCACCGCCGAACAGCTCGAGGCCATCAGCGCGGCGCTGTCGACGATGCCCACGCTCGTGGCCACGATCGCCACCTACCGGTTCGGGGCCGACCTCGGCGCCAACGGCGCTGCGAACATGGACTTCGCCATCGTTGCCACGTTTGCGACCATCGAGGACTGGCGGGCCTACGACACCCACCCCGAACACGAGCGGGTGCGAGCCGAGGTCATCCGTCCGTGGATCGCAGAGCGCGAGTCGGTGCAGTTCCAGAGCTGATCGACGCCTCGAGTGCGGCGACCTCGCGATCGAGGGCACCGGCATCGAGCGCACCGGCATCGAGCGCACCGGCATCGAGACCGAGGTCTCCCAACTCGATGTGCTCGTCGGCGTGCAGCACGGTGACGTTCAGGTCATCGAACTCGTGACCGATGGTGGCGACGGCGCGCATGTGTTCGCGGCGCATCATCACCAGGCTGAGGGCCGCGTCCGACGACCGGTCGGCGAGACGAAGCGCCGCCGAACGGTGCTGGCGGGCGACGCGCACCGTCGCCACCGGAGCGAGCGCGTTGCGGCGGAACTCACGGGGCAGCTCGCCGACAACGCCCGACAGCGCGAACAGCCGGTCGAGGCCTGCGGCGTAACGCTCCACGAGGGCCGCGTACAGCCGGCAGGCCGGTTCGTGCTGGGGCGCGTCGGTGGCGATGAGCGCGCCGATGAACCCGGCGTCGAGGAGCACGGACCGGGGCTTGGGCCTGCTCGGGCGCGACCGGAACGCCCACTTCATTGCGCCCACCTCACGACGCCCACTTCACGCAGCTACGCCCTGGGCCAGGAAGCTGCGGGCACGGTGGGCGCGCACGCGGAGTTGGCGGCGCTCGAACCAACCCCAGAACAGGAACGACAGGCCGACGATGATCCAGCCGATGAGTCCGTCGATGACCCAGTGCTCACCGAAGTAGACGAGTGAAGCGAGCATGACGACCGGGAAGCAGAGCACGACGGCCTTCAGCCAGACCGGCTTCAGACGGGGCAGGAAGAACGCGGGCACGAACAGCGCAAAGGCGGAGTGCAGCGAGGGCATCGCGGCGACCGCGTTGCCCCAGTCGAGCGCGGATTGCCAGCTGTTGACGAAGCCCTTGAGGCCCATCGCCCGAAAGCCGCGGCCGGTGTGTCGGGCGAGTGGGGCGATGAGGCGGTAGTTCTTCGACACCATCCACGGCGGTGCGGTGGGCAACAGGACGAACATGGTGCACGCGACGAACAGCAGCGTGGAGAACCGCTTCATGAACCGGGCCCACTCGCGGTGGCTCGTGACCCACAGCAGCGCGATCGCAATCACAGGGAAGATGAAGTGGGTGAAGTACGTGGCTGACGCAACCTTGTCGTACCAGCGGATGGTGTTCGCGTTGTAGAAGTGGCGCTGCATCCACACGTTCGGGTCCGTGCCGAAGAACAGGAACCGGTCGACATTCAGCGGTGCCTGCACCTGCAGCGGGAAGCCGGCGCGATCGGCCCATCCTCGGCTTTGCTCGTAGCAGAACCACATCACGCTGTAGCAGAGGCAGTCGAACACCAACCACGCCCAGCGGCGCAGCGGGCGGCCGAGATGACCAATGACGATGAAGATGCCGACCGAGATCCCCACCGAGATGCGGTCGATGATCAGACCCTTCTCGAAGAACCAGAGCGTGTAACCCACCGCGAACGCAGCAAAGCCGATCACGCGGACGGTGAACCACGGATCCGCCGGTACCACCTGCCGCAACGACTGCGGTGTGGGTGCCGCAATCGTCGGTGGCTGCGGCTCGCTGGGCGCGGGCCCGGCGAGCTCGAGCGTGGATTCCGACATAGGGAACAACGCTACACAGCGGACTGCCCTGAGTGACGGCGCAGTGAACGCCGGCCGAACGCTGGGTGCCGCCGATCGAGTGAGTTGCTGCTTGTCCCGGTTACTTGGTGCTGGCGCCTATTTGGTGCTGGCGGTGAGGGCGCGGCGGACGAGGGTTTGGGCGAGGTGGGTGCGGTATTCGATGCTGGCGTTGAGGTCGGCTTGGGGTTCGG
>JAYTSB010000599.1:0-3792 GCA_043745825.1 Actinomycetota bacterium
CGATCGCAACGATCGCGACGATCGCGACGATCGCAACGATGACGTCATCACGGTGGACGCCGGCGACCTCACCGGTTACCTACGGCGACCCAAGGTGCACCACGAAGTGGCCGACCGGGTGCGCGACAACCCGGGTGTGGCCACGGGCCTGGCCGTCACGGGTGCCGGTGGCGACGTGCTGTTCGTGGAGGTATCCACCAGCCCGGGTGAACCCGGACTCACGCTCACCGGCCAGCTGGGCGACGTGATGAAGGAGTCCGCCCAGATCGCGCTGTCCTGGGTGCGTGCCCACCTCGATGAGCTGGGTCTCGATCCGGCCGTGCTGCAGCAGCGGGTTCACGTGCATGTTCCCGCCGGCGCGATACCGAAGGACGGACCGTCGGCAGGCATCACGATGACGACCGCCTTGGTGTCGGCCCTCACCGGCCGTCACGTGCGTCCAGAGATCGCAATGACCGGCGAGGTGACATTGCAGGGCAAGGTCCTGCCCATCGGCGGCGTCAAGCAGAAGGTGCTGGCCGCGCATCGCTCGGGAGTCACCGAGGTGGTGCTGCCACGCCGCAACGAGGATGACATCGACGACGTACCCCAACGGGTGCGGGAGGCGATGACGTTCCACATCGCCGACAACGTCGGCCAGGTCCTCGAGTGGGCCCTGCTGCCGGCAACCCACTGACCCGGCCCGGCACGCTCAGCGAGGTGCGATGACGCGAACGCCGTGATGTACAGCTGCGCCAGCGAGTCGTTCGTCGTACGTCACGACGCCCTCGAGATCATCACCGAGGTCGAGCGCTGCGGCGAGGTGAACGGCATCGAGCGTCCGCAGGATGGCAGGTTCGAGGCGGCCGGCCTGCTCGAAGATCTCTGTAGTCACCTCGAGCAAGATCAGGGCTTCGAGCACATCCCGTGCCTGCACGAGTCGATCTGGCGCGGCTCGGCGCACCGTGCGTACCAGCTCCGTACGAGCCAGATCAGATGACACGGGCTCGCGCTCACCGGACGCGAACCATGCTCGCAGGGCGTCGGTCTCGGCCTCGGCGACCACGAGTTTGGTCAACGCTGACGTGTCGATGTAGTGGGCCACGGATGGAGCCTGATCAGTGGCGTTCGGCGTCGCGCATGGTCAGCAGCTCCGCAGTGAGATTCGGTCCGACATCGGGTGCCGGGAGTTCGCTGATTCGACGCCGAGCGGGCCGTCCGCGACCTGCGTCCAACAGGGCCTGAAGTCGACTCGTCGGGATCTCCGTGAGTTGGGCGACAGGGCGCCCGCGGTCGGTGATGGTCACGGTCTCACCCCCCGCCGCGATGTTCACCACGGCCGATGCGTTCTGTTTCAGCGAGCGGATGCCGACACGGTGAACCATGTGCTTCATAGTAGCACATGGTGCTGGCGAGGTGCCGTTCGGGGCTCTGTCACGGGTGATGACGGTCGGTTCCGAGAAAGGTCCGAAGTTCTTGGCGGCGCGCCGCGAGTCGTTGGTGGATCTAACGTGTCGCTGTGACCGCCGAGCTCCCAGCCGATGTCGCCGAAGCGGTGCAGCACCTCCTCGACGTGCTGGCTCCCACTCAGGACCAGCGTCTCGCCAGCGATCTGCTCAAAGCAGCAGCGGGCATGATCGCGGACCAACCGGCCACCCTCGATCTGAAGATCGCAGCGTCTGCGGTGATGGAGATGCGCGAGGCCTACGAGATGTTCACGCCCTACCGCGGACGGCGCAAGGTCACCATCTTCGGCTCGGCGCGCACCAAGGTGACGGACCCGCTGTACGCCCAGGCCCGCGATGTGGCCAAGAGTCTGGCCGAACACGGCTGGATGGTGATCACTGGCGCGGGCCCGGGCATCATGCAGGCCGCGATGGAGGGCGCCGGGCGTGAACAGAGCATCGGTGTGTCCATTCGCCTGCCGTTCGAGCAGGGCGCCAACCCGGTGATCGCCGGTGATGCGAAGTACGTGAGCATGAAGTACTTCTTCACGCGCAAGCTGATGCTGGTCAAGGAAAGCAGCGCGTTCGTGTGCCTGCCGGGCGGCTTCGGCACGCTCGACGAGATGTTCGAGCTGCTGACGCTGACCCAGACGGGCAAGGGCGTGCCGGTGCCGATCGTGTTCCTGGACACGCCGGGCGACCCGTATTGGGAAGAGGTTGCAGAGTTCGTCGACACCCAGCTGGTGGCTCGCGGTCTGGTGGCATCCGCCGACACCAAGCTCTACACCGTGACCGACACGTGCGAGGCTGCGACTGCCGAAATCGAGCGGTTCTACGCCAACTACGCGAGCATGCGTTATGTCGGCGACCGGCTCGTGCTGCGGATGCATCACTCTCCGACTGATGAGCAGCTTGCGACACTCAATGAGCGATTCGGCTACCTGTGCACCAGCGGCGCCATCGAGCGCACGCCTCCACTGCCGGTGGAGGTCAAGGAGAAGGACTCGCTCGATCGACAGCGGCTTGCGTTCCACTTCGCCAAGCACGGCTTCGGCGACCTGCGCCAATTGATCGATGTCCTGAACACGTACGCCCCGAACACCAGCGTCCCAGCGCCCGTCGACGCGACCGACGACGCGACCGACGACGCAACCGAAGCGGAGAGCTGATGCACCTCGACCAGATTTGGACCTACCCCGTGAAGTCGATGCTCGGCGGGCGGGTGGCCGGCACCGTGCTGGCCGACAACGGCATCACCGGGGACCGCATGTTTGCGCTGCGCGATGGCGAACGAAACGCGATCGCCAGTGGCCGTCGCATTGCCGGTCTGGTCAGGCTCGCGGCGGCGATGCGCGACGACGGCGAGGCCGTGATCACCTTGGCCGACGGCACCACGGTGGCCACCGACGAGCCTGATGTGGACCGTCGTCTGTCCGACGCCGTCGCGCACCCGTTGTCGCTGTGGGCCAAACAACCGGCGAGCAACACCGAGTTCTACCGCCGCAGCCGCCCGGACCACGACGACGTGATGACCGAGCTCCGCACCATCTTCGGTCGAGACGAAGGCGAACCACTCCCCGACTTCTCGGTGTTTCCGCCGGAGATGATCGAGTTCGAGTACCCGCCCGGCAATTTCTTCGACTGCTACCCGCTGATGATCATGTCCACGTCTGCGGTGCGCAGCCTCGCCGATGCACTGCCAGGCGTCGCAGTGGACGAGCGCCGTTTTCGACCGTCACTGGTGATCGACACCGGCGAGGCGGTCGGTCACCCCGAGTTCGAATGGGTGGGGCAGCGTCTGCGCATCGGCGCAACCGAGGTGCAGATCCTGTCCGGGTGTCCGCGATGCGTGATGATCACGCGTGACTTCGGTGACGAACTGCCAGCCGATCGCAGCGTGCTGCGCCACGTGGTGCGCGACCTTGATCAGAACGTGGGCGTGTACGCCACCGTCGTCACTCCGGGACCGCTCGCCGAAGGCGACTCAGTCGAGATCGTCTGACTGCGTCTCGTCCGCCGCTGCTGCATCGAGGTGACGCAGCAGGTGCGCTGCTTTCTCTATTGAACGCCGTGCCTGGCTGAGGGAGCGCTCGGTGGCGGGGCGTTTCTGCTGCCCGCGACGGATCGCTGCCTTCAGCTCGGTGAGGGCCCGCTCGGCTATCTCCTCGGCGATCTCGTCGAGACGTGTTGCGAGAGACTCGAAAGACTCCAACGCTTCGGTCACCGGGGCCCGGGAAGCAGATCGTCGACGATGTCCATCGGGTGCATGACGGTGACGCCACCTGCGGCGAGGTGCATCGAGCAGCCCGGGTTGGCGCTGGCCACCACGGCGGCCGACGATCCGGCTGTGGCGCGATCGATGGCTGCG
>JAYTSB010000600.1:0-2401 GCA_043745825.1 Actinomycetota bacterium
CTGCTGAGCCTGATCCCGCAGGTGCTGGACACTCTGACGTGAGGTGGTCCTGGGCCGAGATCGACCTCGCTGCGATCACCCACAACGTGGGGGTCGTACGGCGCGCCGTTGCCCCGGCAGCGGTGTGGGCGGTGGTGAAGGCAGACGGCTATGGCCACGGTGTGATCGGGGTCGCCAACGCCGCGCTCGCGGCGGGTGCGAGCGGTCTGTGCGTGGCGCTCGTGGACGAAGGCCTGGAGCTGCGCCGCGCCGGCATCACCGCACGGGTGCTGGTGCTCAGCGAGCAGCCCGTCGAGCAGGCTGCAGAGATGGTGGCTGCTGACCTCACGCCCACGGTGTACACGTCAGCGGTCGTCGCCGCGCTGGCCGATGCCGGCGCAGCGGCCGGCCGGGTGGTGGCCGTGCACCTCAAGATCGACACCGGCATGCACCGCGTCGGCGTTGCGCCGGTGGATGCACTGCCCCTTGCGGATGCCATCGCCGCCGCGCCGTCGCTGCGTCTCGAAGGCATCTTCACTCACCTCGCCTGCGCCGATGAGCCCGATTCCGACGACAACTTCGTGCAGCTGCAGCGCTTCGAGGGTGCGTTGTCGGCGGTGCGCGCAGCCGGCCACACCGTGGCGCTGGTGCACGCTGCCAACTCTGCAGCGGCGCTGGCCCTGCCGACCAGCCACCACGACCTGGTCCGCCTCGGCGTGGCGATGTACGGCATCGAACCCGGCCCGGGCGTGGCCGACCGGTGCCGCAATCTGCGCGCCGCGCTGTCGTTGCGATCGCGGGTGAGCATGGTGAAGCGTGTGTCCGCAGGCGAGCGGATCAGCTACGGGCTGCGTCACCGCTTCGTCAACGACGCCGTGGTGGCCACCGTGCCCATCGGTTACGCGGACGGTGTGCCCCGCCGCCTCTTCGGCAATGGTGGGGAGGTGTTGGTGCACGGCCGGCGCCTCCCCATCGTCGGCGTGGTCACGATGGACCAATTGATGGTGGACTGCAGCGGGCTCGATGACCCGAACGCAGTGGCTGTCGGCGATGAGGTCGTGCTGATCGGTACGCAGCACGGTTCGGCCGGCACCGACACGATCCGGGTCGAGGAGTGGGCCGCTCGTCTTGGCACAATTGCCTACGAGATCGTTTGCGGGATCAGCAAACGCATCGATCGCGTGAACGCACCATCAGCATGATCGAACTGCACTCCACCTCTCCCGAACAGACACGTGCGATCGCCGCGGCCATCGCCCGCCTTGCCCGTCCCGGAGACCTGATCGTGCTGGCCGGGCAGATGGGTGCCGGCAAGACTGCCTTCGCCCAGGGTTTCGCCAAGGCTCTGGGTATCCACGAGCCGGTCACCTCGCCCACGTACACCATCGTGCACACCTATCAGGCCGGATCCACCACCTTGCATCACGCCGACCTCTACCGGCTCGAACACACCGCCGAGGTCGATGACCTCGCGCTCACCGAGCTGCTCGACGATCGCTCGATGATGCTCGTGGAGTGGGGCGACATGGTGGAACTGGGCCCGCACCTGCGCGTCGAGCTGCGCCTCGACGACGGCGACGGTGCCGGTGCCGGTGATGGTGAGAGCGACGCCGGTGACTCCGGTGACGGCGGCGACCCCGACGACGCGGACGGGCGCCGCCTCGCGATCTCGTCCAGCGACCGTCGCTGGGCACCCCGCTGGGAGCGGCTCGAGGCAGCACTGCAGGAGTGGGCATGATCACGCTCGGCATCGAGACCGCGACCCGGGTCGTCAGTGTGGCCCTCGCCGGTGACGACGGCGTGCTCGGCGTGGTGGAGATCTCCCAGGGTCGGCGCCATGCCGAGACCCTGACCCCGGCCATCGAGTTCGTCTGCCGCCATGCCCAGACCGAGATCGGGGACATCGGCGCGATCGGGGTCGATGTCGGACCGGGCCTGTTCACGGGCATGCGCGTCGGCATCGCTACGGCCAAGGCGATGGCCCATGCACTGCAGGTGCCGGTGATCGGCGTGTCGTCGCTGGACCTGCTGGCCTATCCGATGCGGCATGCCGCCAAGGTCATCGCCAGCGTGATCGACGCCCGCAAGGGTGAGGTGTTCTACGCCTTCTTCCTGCCCACTCCCGGTGGCGTGCAGCGCGTGAGCGAGCCACGGGCGTGCAGCATCGAAGACTTCAATGCCGACGTCATGGCCCGCGGCCAAGACGTACTGGCCGTTGGCGACGGCGCTCACCGGTACCGCGAGGAACTCGAGTTGGGCATCGAGGTCGCCGACCTCGCCCACCCTCTGGCTGCGTCGCTGGTCATCCTCGCCCGGGCGCGTGCGCTGCGCACTGACCTCGACGCCGGCGCGCACGGAAATGATGCCGTGCAACCGATGTACCTGCGTGCCCCTGACGCGCAGATCAACTGGAGCAGCCGAT
>JAYTSB010000601.1:0-1832 GCA_043745825.1 Actinomycetota bacterium
CGCCAGAACCAAACAGTCATCACCACGAGGCCGATGCCGAGCAGGGCGAGACCGGCGGCGAGCAGGTACACCTTGCGGGTGCTGCTCGCATCGTTGATCGAATCGGCCAGCAGTGCCGCGGTGTGGAACGACATCGACTTCATAACCGGACCAGTCTCGCAGATCACGACCGCCACCGTGCAGCCCCGCCGGACAGCCGCAAGGGCGATGTGGGAAACTGTCTCATGTCCTCGTTCCTGCTGTTCTCCGGCGTCGTTGCCGTGTGTGGGCTGATGCTGTGGGCGTCCTACAAGATGGAGCCGCACTGGGTCAGCAAGGACGGCGAGCGGATGATCTGTTACGGGCAATGTCTCAGTCGCGGCGGGCGGTCGGTGGGTCGCTGGCGGGAGCTGCGGATCAGCAGGATTCGGCCAGACACGCTCGAAGTGCGCCCGCGACGGGGCTCGCTCACGGCTGAGATTCCCGGGACTCGTTCAGCAGGCAGCATTGCCGGTGGACTCGTCCGACGACGCGGTCCGAAGACGTCGTACTGGAAGGTCGCCGGCAAGACCGAGACGCCGCTGCGCAACCGAGTCATGTACATCCTCGACGGCAACACCGACGCGAACCTGCCCGATCTCATCGCTATACGCCTGCCGTCCAAGAGCAAGGCGATCCCGATGCTGGAGGCGATGGCCGCCGGCGGCGCAACAGTCGGCACCGGTCCGGTGACCGCAACGCAGCCCGAGCGCCCTACCCTGACGCGCCCTGCGGGACGGAGTCGAGGAACCGACCGATCGGCGGCGCAACCTGATCCAGGTTGATCAAGAACGCGTCGTGACCGTGCGGTGAATCGATCTCCACGTATTCGCTGCGCACCCCGCTTGCACTGACCAACTGCTGGATCTGGCGTTGCTGGTACGCCGGGTAGAGCATGTCGCTCCAGATGCCCATCGTCAGCGTCGGCACCGCGATCCGGGCCATCGCTGCGGCGAGCCCATTGCGGCCACGTCCGACATCGTGCAGGTCCATGGCCTTGCCGATGATGAGATAGCTGTTCGTGTCGAAGCGACGGATCAGCTTCTCGCCGTGGTGGTCGAGATAGCGCTCCACCTCGAACCGCTGCCACATGTCGAAGCCGTTGCGCAGCGTGGCACCATCGGCCAACTCGCGACCGAACCGGTCGGTGAACACGTTGTCACTGCGAAAGGTGACCTGGGCCACCATCCGCGCCACGGCTAGGCCACGCCATGGACCGTCGCCCGCCTCGGAGTCGTAGTAGTCGCCGCCACGCCACTTCTCATCGAGCAGGATCGCCCGCCGGCCAATGGCGCCCCACGCGATCTGCTGCGCCGTTGACTGCGCACACGTTGCAATCGGTACGAGCGAACGCAGACGCTTCGGGTAGGTGATCGCCCACTCCAGTGCCTGCATGCCGCCCATCGAGCCGCCGACCACGCTGTGCCAGACGCCGATGCCGAGGTGATCGGCGAGCCGGGCCTGGACGCGCACCATGTCGCGCACGGTGATCACCGGGAAGCGCGAGCCATAGGGCTTGCCGTCGACGGGATGCGGTGATGCCGGACCCGTGGAACCTTGACAGCCGCCGAGGACGTTGGCGCACACCACGAACCAGCGATCGGTGTCGAGAGCCAAGCCGGGACCGATGACACCCTCCCACCAACCACTGCCGTCGTGGGAGCGATGGGCAGGGCCGGATGCGTGGCTGTCGCCGGTCCACGCGTGACAAACCAGAATCGCGTTGCTCGCCCGTTCGTCGAGGCGGCCCCACGATTCGTAGGCGACCACGACATCGCTGAGCGTGGTGCCGCCGTCGAGAGCCAGCGGATGTC
>JAYTSB010000602.1:0-1828 GCA_043745825.1 Actinomycetota bacterium
TGCGGATGGCCACCGAGGTCGACGGCGAAACCGTGACGGTGACCGTCAGCGCCGTCAATGCGACGGACGTGCCCCTGATCGGTGCGCTGTTACCGGACATCACGCTGACCGCACGGAGCACCATGCCACTCGAACCCCCGTGACCAACGGCGGCGCTAGGGTCGCCGTCCGTGGAATTGACGGTGCGCAACTCGGTCGTCGGTGGCCAGCTCGTGCTGACCGTCGCAGGGGAGATCGACCTGGCCACCGTGCCGCAACTTCACAGCGCTCTCCATCGCGCAATGCACGGCCACACGCTCGTGATCGTCGACCTCGACGGCGTCTATGCCTGTGACGACACCGGGCTCGGCGTGCTCCTGGGTGCCGCCGGGCGGGCGCGCGAAGCGGGAGGCGACATCGCCGTGGTGTGCAGCGCCGGCGCAATCAGAAGCCGACTGGAGCGCACGGGGTTCGATCGCGCCGTGGTCGTCGTCGAGTCGATCGCTGCGGCCGCGAGCGCCAACACCGCCAACACCGCCAAC
Source organism: Actinomycetota bacterium (assembly GCA_043745825.1). Taxonomy (GTDB): domain Bacteria; phylum Actinomycetota; class Acidimicrobiia; order Acidimicrobiales; family Ilumatobacteraceae; genus WLMZ01. The sequence goes on from JAYTSB010000602.1 coordinate 522, forward strand.
ACCGCCGCCGCCGCCGCCGCCGCCATGAAAACCACCAAGCATGCGCCGCCCACACGCTGACGCGCCCTGGCGTGGCGGCAAGCGTGCAGTACCGTCGAACGGATGTGCCGTCTGACTGCCCTGTGCTTCAGCGCCTTGGCGCTGGTGGTTGGCGGCTGCAGCGGTGGCGACGCGACATCAGCTACCTCGGTGGTGGCCCCCATTGCGCCGGACTCCACGACTGTCATCCCGGGCAGCTGTGATCCGGCGGTGGAGGCGCTGCCCCCGCCGTCGATCACCGTCGATCGTGTGGACACCTTCGCGACCTTCGGCGTCGGTGCGTACGAATGCGGCGCCATCACGGGTGACGGCTACATCGTCTACACCTTCAACCCGGTGCTCATCGACGCCGATTCGGCGATCCGGGTCACGATCAACAGCGGTGCCACGGCCAAGCTCTCCTGGAGTCTCGGCGATCCGTTCACGGAGTCGGGCGACAACGTGTGGACCTCGGCGGCGCCGGCCCAGGGTTGTGCTCGGCTCACGATTCAGCTCACCTCGCCGTCGGGCATCAACACCGCCACGTATGGCGCCGACATCCGCATCGGCGGCTCGGGCATCGATTGTCCCCAGCGCACGATCGACCCCACCGACCCCGGCGAGCACGGAACGGTGCCGGTGAACACGCCGGTGGACAACGGCCCGCCACCCCCCGAAACACAGACAACACAAGCAGCACAGGCCACACAGGCAACCCAGGCGAAACCGGCAACGACAGCAACGACGGCAACTGGCTGAGCCTCAGAAGCGGTTGTGGGTGCGCGGCCGGTGCACGCCGCGCTTGTCGCCGGCGCGCAGGTGCACCCGCTGCTCTTCTTCCAGCGCAGCCTCCTCCGCAACGAGACGCTTGAGGCTCTCCAGGCGCAACGCCGGCAACGTGCCCGCCTCGATCGCCGCAAGCACTGCGCAACCCGGCTCGTCCTCGTGCTTGCAGTTGCGGAAACGGCAATGATCCATGAGGTCGAAGACGTCGGCGAAGGCCCGCTCGATGCCGTCGCCGCTCAACCACAGGCTCACGGCGCGAACGCCCGGTGTGTCCAGCAGCCAGCCGCCGGTGGGCAATGACACCAGCTCGGCGGCCGTGGTGGTGTGCCGGCCGCGCTGGTCACCGAAACGGACGTCGTTGGTGTGCTGCACTTCATCGCCCACGAGAGCGTTGATCAACGTGCTCTTGCCGACACCACTTGCGCCCAGCAGCGCGATCGTACGTCCGTGGGACGCGTACGCGCGCAGGGTCTCCAGCCCGGCATGGGTGATGCCGCTCGCGG
>JAYTSB010000603.1:0-2982 GCA_043745825.1 Actinomycetota bacterium
CCGACCTCTCGTCGGAGGACAGCGGCCTGTCGGCCCGGCACGTGCTGGCCATCGCATCAGAGTACGGCTTGTGCAGTCGGCGCACCGTGCATGCAGCGGCGTGGCGCCTGGACGCGATCCGCGAGGGAGACCGTTCACGCGCGGCGGCCGACATCGTCCGTTCGCAGAGCATCGGCACGGAGATCGAGCTCACCTACGGCGCCGTTGCCCTGCTTGCGGCCATCGTTGCCGTCTGGGCCAACCGCACGGGCCGGTCCCCCAAGGTGGCAGCCTCCGACCTGTGCCTGGCCGCCTCGCTCGCGGCCGTCCCGTAGAGATCTCGAACGCACAGAAATTTTCGGTTGCACGCCAATGGCGTCCCCGGACGGTCAGGGTCATGTCCGCAACCGCTCCGCCAGCACGAACCACCACCGGCCAGTCGTCGCTCGGCGAGTTCATTTACGCCACGCCGGAGATGCCGTGGCTCGACGAGGCCGCGTGCGGCAACCTGCCCCTCGACCAGCTGAACATGTTCTTCGTCGAGGCCGGTCGCACGATTGCGTCGAGCACCATCACGCTCTGCCAGCGATGCCCCGTGCGGACCGAGTGCCTCGATCACGCCTACCGCAACGAAATTCTCAGCGGGTACTTCGGTGGCATCTCGCCTGGGCAGCGGCGTACGATGTCCCACGAGCAAGCTCGAGCTAGCATCGTCAGCTCCACGACGACGACGCACTGAGCGTCACCGGAGCATTCCCAGGCGCATCGCCCGACTCACCGCCTCCGCACGGTCCCTGGCGTTGAGCTTGCGCAGCACGTTCTCGACGTGAGTCTTGACGGTGCCGTGGGAGATGCCCAGTTGCTGACCAATCGCTGCGTTGGTGCACCCCTCGGCGATCAGCTCGAGCACACCGAACTCGCGGCCGCTCAGCTCGCGCACCTCGTGGCTCACATCTGCCGACTGGATACCCTGCAGCAGCACGGCAAGGGCGCGCTGATGCAGATGGCGTTCGCCGGACGCAACCGCGCGTGCGCCGGCCACGAACGCGTCGATCGTGGCCGAGCGGGGCACGATGCCGAGGCATCCGCTCTCCAACGCCGACTGCACGCCGAGGAGCGACATGTCCATCGTGAATGCCATGACGGGCGTGGCGTAGGTGGACACGACGTCGTCGACGACGGCCAGGGTGCGAATCCGATTGTGCGCCGACGTGTCCAACACCACCAGCCCCGGTCTCAGCAGTTCCACGTGCGTGGGCAGCGCCTGCACGCCGCCGATGACGCCGCAGATCTCGAACCCGTTGTCGACCAAGCACCGCGTCATCCCATGGGCGACCACCGGCTGGTCCTCGACAACGAGCACCTTGACCCGTGCATACACCCGCGACGTCACCGGATGCAGCCTACGCCGAGGGTCAGGTGCCGGGCCGGAAGTAGATGGTGCGACCGGTCTGGTGATGACCCCGGCGCGGCTCTGCGCAGGCCCGATCGGTCACGTCCCACGCGCCTGGCCAACGCCACTCACCAGCGGATCCGCATCGACGAGGGCTGCCGCTTCACGCCCTGCGTCGTCCAACATGAAGCGCTCTTCGATCCGTTCTTCACCACCAAGGAGGTGGACGAGGGCACCGGCCTCGGCTTGCCGGGAGTCCATGCCATCGCCAAGGGCCTCGGGGGCAGCGTGGGGGTGCGCAGCGAACCGGGTCACGGCACCACCTTCGCCGTCATCATCCCGCTGACCGGCACCACCTTGCTGGATCCGACGTCGGGGTCGGTTTCGGGGTCGGCGTCGCAGTCCCCACCCGCCGGCGCAGTGGTCGCCCACCCGGCTCGTCCGGCCGACGTTGCCCACGACAACCCGAGCGGCACGATCCTGATCGTCGACGACGAGCCTGCGCTCGTTGCCGTCTTCAGCCGCGCCCTCCGACGGCAAGGCTACGAGGTCGTCACCGCTGGCGATGCCTACCACGCCCTGGAGGTGTTCCAACTCGACCCGCTCGCCGTGGCGCTGCTCATCACCGACCTTTCCATGCCGCAGATGACGGGGGCCGAGCTGATCAGCGAGTGCCGTGCCATGCGGCCCGACTTCCTGCGATCCTCATGTCCCGCTTCGCCGACGAGCGCTGGACCGATCTCGACGCCCTTGACGCTCACGGTGATCTCGGTGATGACGGCGATCACGATACGGACGAGCACTCGGCCGAGGCGAACGCGCTGCAGTTTCTGCAGAAGCCATTCGGAATCGACGATTTGCTCGCTGCCGTCGGCACCGTGGTGTGAATACGGCGTGAGGGCCACACGCTCTCGGGCGCACTGTGACCGGGCGGGTTCAGCGCTCGCCGCTCGGGGCCAGACCCAGCTGGTCGAACGCCTTGAAGTACTTCTTCGCCCAGGCCAGCAGCTCGCCATCGGTGGGGTGATCCAGGGTCTCCACGCCCGCGACGTGACCGGCGATGTCCGGATGGCGATCCTGCAGGTAAGTGTTCAGGGCTACCTTGGCGTTGGCCGGGCCGCACAGCACCACCTCGCGTACGCCGTGGACGGCAGTGGCGATCTCATCGAAGAAGTGATGATCGTCGGCCACGTGTCCGGACCCAATGGTGTTCGTGCGGTGGTGGATCTTGCGCTCGGTCTCGCGGCTGTGGAGTTCGACGGTACGGCTCGAGTCGACGGAGTAACGAATAACCCGGGCGTCGCGATGGTCCAGCCAGATGATCGCATGGGCATAAGACATGATGACCTGCCTTTCGTGCTTCGGTTGTGCCTTCAGTGTGCGCCACAGGAACACCACTCGACAGGGCACAAAGTCTGTTGCACGCCCGGCAGCGCGCCGCTCTCCGGCACCGCTGCGGTCGCGATCTGGGCCAGACTGTCTACATCGGACCGGAGGAGACAACGTGGAGCCCGCACCAACCGACCCGCACAAGGAGATCCTCGACGAGGTGACGTGTCGCCAACTGCTCGCAACACAGTCCGTCGGACGGATCGCGTACGTCTGGGACC
>JAYTSB010000604.1:0-7407 GCA_043745825.1 Actinomycetota bacterium
ATGAACCAGGGCACGTCGGCGATCGCGTACCGCAGCACGAGATCGCCGGAACCGCCGCCCGCCGACGCGTGCGCAGCCTCGATGGTGAACGCCTGGTCGAGATCGGTGCTGGTGGCCGGATCCAATGTCACGAAGGGCAGACCGGTGCGGTCGACGTGTTCGGTCGACACGGATTGGCGAGCCGCGTCCTCAGCGGCGGCGAGGACCGCAGCAGGGAACGTGGTGGGCACGCCGTTCTCGGCGCGGATCTGATCGAATCCACGGCTGAACGACGGCGCTGCTGCGCGTGGGACGACGACGGACTTGGCCATCAGGTGCCCGTGAAGTACGCCGGTCGCTTCTCGAGCAAGGCGCGCTCACCCTCGCGATGGTCGTCGCTGAACTCGAAGCGAAAGTCCGGCACGGTCACGACCAAACCGCTGAGGACGCAGAAGGGGTCCGATCAAGCGGGAACGAGCTCACGGCCGGACCGTACCATCTGGGTACGCGACCGAACCGTGCAGTTCGTCAGGGCACGAGGTGCAGGAGCTTCTTGATGCCGACGAGCGTGAGCAGGTTGACGATGTGGTCCGGAGTAGCCGGCAGAGTCAGGCCGTCGCCGAAGCGTTGCCGAGCGCTGAGCAGTGCCTTCAGACCGACGGAGTCAATGAACGGCACGGCGGACAGATCCAGCCGTACCGTGGCGTCTGCGGGCACGGACTTCAGCTCGTCGAGCAACCGCGGGGTCGTGGCCAGGTCGAGGTCGCCGTGAACTTCGAGGACGTGCTCGTCACCATCGCGCGTGGCGATGATCTCGAACGGCGACGGGTCGTCGTGGTGGTGGATCAAATCTTCGGAGCGTTCCACGGGTACAGCCTAGACCATTATCACGCTCCGTGTCCATTACACCACTTAACGTCGGGCACCCATGAACATGCCCTTCAGCGCCTCGTAGTGCTCGATGCAGTGCCCGGCGCCCAGCACGACGGCTTCGAGCGGCATTGGAGACATGCGGACCGGCACCCGGGTTTCGCGTTCGATGCGCTGGGCCAGCCCACGCAACAGGCCACCGCCGCCGACGAGGTACATGCCGCGCACGAGGAAGTCTTGGGCCAGCTCGGGCGGGGCCTTGGCGAGGCACCGCACCACCGACGCAACGATGCTGGACACCACGTCGTCGATGGCGAAGCGGATCTCCTCCGGAGCGAGCAGCACGGTCTTGGGGAGGCCGCTCATCAGGTCGCGGCCGCGGACCTCCGCCTCGTTCTCGTCGCCGATCGGATCGGCGGAACCGATCGCAACCTTGATCTCTTCGGCCGTGCGCTCGCCGATGGCGATGCCGTGCTCGCGACGCACGTAGTTCTGGATGGCCGCATCGATGTCGAACGAACCGACGCGCACGGCCTCCAGCGCGACAACGCCGCCGAGGCTGATCACGGCGGTCTCGCTGGTGCCCCCACCGATGTCGATGACCATGTTGCCAACGGGCTCGTCAATGGGCAGATCCGCGCCGATGGCCGCTGCCATCGGCTGCTCGATCAGCTGCGCGTCGGCAGCGCCGGCCCGGCGCGCTGCGTCGGTGACCGCACGCCGCTCCACCTCGGTGATGGCCGACGGCACGCAGATGACCACCTTGGGGCGGGTGAACCGGCTGACGCCGACGCGCTGCAGCAACAGACGGATCATCCGCTCGGTGATCTCGAAGTCGGTGATGGCACCACCGCGCAAGGGGCGAACAGCAACGATGTAACCGGGCGTCCGGCCGATCATCTGCCAGGCCTCACGGCCGGTGGCGAGCACCTCGCCGGTCTGGCGGTTGAGGGCGATCACGGACGGCTCGTTGAGCACGATGCCGCGGCCTTTCATGTAGACCAGCGTGTTCGCGGTGCCGAGGTCGATGGCTAGGTCGCGCGCCACGACTACTTGCCCTTGCCCGAGTCACGCGCGTTCTGGACGCGATCGATCACTTCGCGCCTCGCTGCAGGCGACAGCGCATCGATGTGCCGGCGGAAACTCTCCACCCCGTCGACAGGACGACGGCGGGCCACGAGGCGGACGAGCGCGAGCGTGATCATCAGGACCACGACGATGATGACGATGATGGCGACGGTCACGAAGCGCGCTCACCCTCGGAGGTCGGCACGGCGGAGGCCGGGGTGGGCACCTGCGCACCGGTGCCCCAGTCGGAGCCGCCGTCCCACACCTCGTGCTTCCAGATCGGCACGCTCGCCTTCAACGCATCGATGGCGTAGCGACCGGCCTCGAACGCCTCCGGCCGGTGCGGCGAGGACACCACCACGATCACCGAGCTCTCGCCGAGCAACAAACGGCCGGTGCGGTGCAGGAGCACGACGGCGCCCGTCTGCGGCCAGCGACACCGGACCTCATCGGCGATCTCGGCCATCTTCGGCTCGGCCTGCTCCTCGTAGGCCTCGTACGTCAGGTGCTGAACACCCGGGCGCCCCTCGGCATGGTTGCGCACCGTGCCGGAGAACAGCACGACCGCACCGCAATCGGGGCGCACCGCCCACTCGTATGCGTCACCCACCGGCAGCACGTCAGCAGTGATGCCGATCCACGTGTTGCCATCAGCCGGTGCGTGCATCGCCAGGCATCGTAGCCGTGAGCGGGCCGATCCGCAGAGGGCCGATGTCCGCGCCGCCCGCACCTTGACTACCCTTTCCCCTTCGTGGAGCGAGGTGAGTGGGAAAACGATCCTGATTATCCCCCCGCGCCCCTGCCCGCCCACGAGCGTGTGTGGCGGCACCCGTCGGAGCAGGGCGCCTCGCAGTGGGTGCTCAGCGAGCCTCCGCTGGTGGTGGGTCGCGGGCTCACCGTGGCCACCGGCACCATCGGTGTCTTCCTCGCCGTGGGTCTGCTCTGGTTGATGATCCCGCACAACGACCGCGGCGACGACGGGGTGGCAGCCCAGAGCAGCACCGCGGTGCGCAGTGCGGGCGTGGAGACAGGGGGCTCACGCCTGTCGACTCCGGCGGCCATCACGAACTCCCCCATCACCACCATCTCCGGCGTGCGGGCCTCGGCCGTCACCACCACGATGCCGGCCGTCACGGCCACCACCGTGTGGCCCGGGGCCAGCGAGACGAGTTCGGTACCCACCACCAGAGTGGAGCGACCCATCACGACGGCGGCGGTGGCCCGTCAATCAGCCATTGCCGTGGCGCTCGCGCCAGGGCACTTTGTCGCCACGACAGCGGCATCCGTTGGCACCGAGAACAACATCACGGTCCAGCTACCGTCGGGTGAGAACGTGGTCGGCACCGTCTACAGCGTCGACCAGATCACCGGCATCGCCGTGGTCTCCCTGCCGATCGGTGTGGACACCTCGCCGATGACACCCAGCGAGACCCAGATCCCAACGGACGCCGCCGTCGTGCTCACTCCGGAACCCTCGCCGGTCAGCGTGTGGCAGGGCGGCAACGGCACGCAGATCACTGCCGACCCCACCATCCACCTCGGCGAGGGGGCGCTTGTTCTCGACACCGACGGCCATCTTATTGGCTTGTGCACGATGGCGCCAGACGGCGTGCACGTGGTGGACGCCGGCTCGATCCTCGCCGCGATCAACGACGCAATCGCCAGTGAGTCGCCCGCGTGGCTTGGCATCACGGTTGGTGCCGACGCCGACGGCAACCTCACGGTCGTGGCGGTGGACGCGGACGGGCCATCGGCGTTAGCGGGCGTGCAGGCCGGTTCGGCCATCCGCAGCATCGATGGTGTGGCCGTGAACACGCTCGACGCGCTGCGCAGGGGCCTGCTCCTGCACAAGCCGGGCGAGACCGTGCTGTTGTCGATCGTGGCGCCCGGTGCCGCCGGTCCGGTGGACGTGACGGTGACGCTGACGCCCAATCCCGGCGCCCTCTGAGCCCGCGGTAAGGTTGCGCGGCCCGCGCCGATCCTCGCCACGGGGAAAGGGGCCGGAGATGATCGCACGACCGGTTGGAGTGCTCGCCCGAACGCGCTGGACCGGGATTGGCGCCATCGCCGCGATCCTTGTGGGCGCCGGCGGGTTGTTGACCGCGTCGGCGGGCAGCCCGGCCGTCGCCGCATCGTTCGTGCCCATCACGCCGTGCCGCCTGCTGGACACACGGCCAGCCACCCTGGTGGGTACTCGCAACACACCCCTTGGCAACGCCCAGACATTCGCGACCGCGGCTTGGGGAACGAACGGCGCATGCACGATCCCGACTGGCGCGACCGCGCTGTCGCTGAACGTCGTCGCCGTCAACGGCACGTCGGCGTCGTACCTCACCGTGTTCCCGGCGGATGCACCGTTGCCGCTGTCCTCCAACCTCAACTGGACCGCCGGCGCGCCACCCACACCCAACGCCGTCACGGTGTCGCTCGCCGCCGACGGGAGGGTGAGCTTCTACAACAACTCCGGCAACGTGGATCTCGCCGTCGACATCGTCGGCTACTACGTCGCCGCGGCGGCCGGCCCGGCAGGCCCCCAGGGTCCGGCAGGCCCCCCCGGGCCGCAGGGTGTTCCGGGCGCGGCGGCGCCGCGGCCGGCGCAGGTGATCGTGGTGGCCAAGTCCGGCGGCGACTTCACGTCGGTGGGTGCAGCGATGGCCTCGATCACCGATAACAGCCTGTTCAAGCCCTACCTGATTCGCGTCGGGCCGGGCATCTACTCCGAGAACGCCGGTGTGGAGTTGAAGGACTACGTGGACATCGAAGGGTCGGGGCTCGACGTCACCACACTGTTGTGCGGCAGCTGTGGAGCCGAGAATCCGAACACCGACAAGAACGTCGCGCTGATGCGCGCGTCCGTGCCAAGCCTGCATGCCGAGGTGCGCGATCTGACGGTGGCCGTGGTCGACAGCGGCTCCACGTACCAGGCCGCGATCTGGGTCGCGCAGTCGCCGCAATCGCCCGATGCCCTCCGGCTCCGCAACGTGGGCGTGAGCGCGGTGGCCGGCGCAAACCGGTACGCGTACGGGCTGGAGGTCCAGTCGGGTCTCGTGACTGCGGACGGTCTGGTGGCCAGCGTCACCGGTGCCGGCACCGCCGTCGGCGTGCTTGCGGCGAACGCTTCGTCGAACGTGGTGGTGCGCGACTCCAGCCTCCGCGGCTCGACCAGCATGTCGAACATCGGCGCACAGGCCTATGCCTTCGACACGGTGTTCAACGGCAATACCGCAGGCATGTCGGGTCGCTGCAGCGGCGCCCTCTACACCACCCTCACCCCGTACGCCTGCCTCTGACCGCCGCCCGTGTGAACCGCGTATGAACGCGATGTCGGAACGTCCTTGCCAACGGCTCGCGTTCCGGTTCGTTTCCGCACATGGAGACGCCGACACGGCTCGCAGCACTGGTCGATCTCCTCGGCGCGGTTGCGGGTGAGGTGCTGCACGACACGGTGGCCCGGGAGGTCCTGCTACCGGCCTGGTACGTGCCCGCCGATCATGCCGGCACGTTCGTCGACGTCGCCATCGTCTGCGCCGGCCAGCACCTCGATCTGCTCGACGAGACCCAGCTGGCCGACACCCTGCTGGAGTTCAGCGACGGCGTGGTCGAACGCTTCGACGACAGCGATCTCGATGTCGGCCGGCTGGTGTTGCTGACGGCGTCGATGCCTCGCGAAGCCCGGCCGGCCGCACGCGCCGGCCTGCTGGGAGCCGTGCAGGCGCTGCGTTGGCCGTGCGCGCCCAACGGTGCCCTCGCCCCAGCGTGGTGGGCGATCGAGCAGTCGATGCGCTACGCCGGCCGCGACCCGCTCGCCCACGTGCGCGCCTCGCCGCCGCGGCAGCCTGAAGGGGGGTCAGACCGCGACAGGCGCGGCGATCCGCTGCCGGTAGGCCTCGGCCAAGCCTCGCAGCTGCCCCGCGCCATCGCCGTGGAAGGACGCGCCATGCATCAGCGCCAGCACCCGCGGCTCCAGGGCGGCCAGGTTCTCCAGGGTCGGCACCAACTGCGGGCCGAGTGACGACGCACCGAAGATGTCCTCGCCGATCATCGCTCCCGCAACGAGGTCTGCTTCGGTGATCGCTGGTGCCGGGCCGGGGGTGGTGAAGAGGTCGCCGTTGAACAGCGTGCGGGTCGTCTCCTCGAACCAGAGCCCGCTCTCCCAACTGTGGGGCACGTGCGGTGTCGGCAGGAAGCGGATGCGCTTCGCGCCGAGGTCGAGGACGTCGTCGCCGACCATGTGCGGCGGCCGGTCGGCGAGGTCGTTCAGCGACACCATGCACGCCGTTGGTCCGTGCACCACCTGGGCGCGCTCGCTGACGGCGAGGAACTGGTTCATCGCCCCGCACTCGTCGGCTTCCACATGGGAGAATGAGATCCAGCGCAGATCCGTGAGCCGGATGAGCTTGGACACCGCTTCGGAGACGAGCGGGAACAGCTGGCGCATGCCCGTGTGGTACAGCATCGGCTCGGCGTCACGGATGAGGAACTGGTTGAAGCCGAAGCCGGTGGGTCCGACCTCGGGCACGAAGGTGGAAAGTCGGAAGATGTCGGGCGCGATCTCGTCGATCTCTGTGTGCATGGCTGCCTCGCTGGGTCTCGGTGGTGATTCGGCTCCGTTGGCCGACAGGGACGATGGTGCGCCGCCTCCCGAGCTGGCACATCGGGGGATCCCCGCATGTTCACCCTCGTTCACCCGTGCCGAGCCGCGAACGCAGCCGCCTCCGTCCGGGTGCGGACGCCGAGCTTGCTGAGCACGCGGCCGACGTGGTGCTCGACGGTCTTGGCGGAGATGAACAGCCGCTGCCCGATGTCGGCGTTCGTGAGCCCGGCGGACACGAGGTCCAGCACCTCGGTCTCTCGGGCGGTCAGACCCGCGAGTGACGACGAGCCGTCGGTGCGCACACGCACGACGACGCCAGCGCTGCGGAGGAACTGAGCGGCCTGATCGGCGCTTGCGCTGGCCCCGAGCCGCTCGAACGCCGACAGCGCAGCCTTTGCTTCGACGACGGCGCCGGAGACATCGCCTGCGTCCTGCAACGCGGTGGCCAGATCGGCTCTCGCCGAAGCGGCCTGCAACGGGCGAGAGGCTTCCTCGAACCCGCGCCGGGCCGCACGCAGCGCGACGATGGCGACATCGAAGTCGTGGCGCCGCGCCGCAACTCGGCCTCGGGCCAGTGCGGCATGGGCCAGGACCGCGTCGCCTTCCGCCGCGGCGGCCAGCGCGGCGAGACGATCGGCCGAGGCCGACGCCGCGTCGAGGTCCCCTCGCAGAAGGTGCGCCAGTACAACGACGTCCAGCAGCGGCGCGGTCCGCATGCGGTCGGCAACGAGCTCACTGATCGCTGACTCGGCCACTGCGATCGCTGCGTCCGGCTCGTTGCGCATCACGTGGAGTCGAGCGAGGGGCTCCCGCATGCACAGCGCATCCTCGTGCAGAGCGATGAGGTCGGCGGCGTGCTCGATGCGTCCACGCAGCAGGCGCAGCATGGCCATCCG
>JAYTSB010000605.1:0-1841 GCA_043745825.1 Actinomycetota bacterium
CCGTCTCGCACGATGGTGGGCGGGACCACCCGAAAGCCCAGCTCCTCGCTGAGCAGGAACGCCGCGACCTCACGCCGATACAGGCCCGGCTCGAAGTCCCACAGCGGCCGCTCGCCGCGCAGCGGCTTGTAGATCGCCTGGCCGCACGTCGTGGGCGCACCGTCGTCGCCCGCAGTGTTGAGGTTGACGAGGAACGTGGCGTTGCTGCTCCACGGCATGCGCCCCTCGATGTCGATCTCGGCGGTACGCAGCAGGTGCAGCCGCCGGCCCAGTTCATCCGGGCCCAGTTCATCCGGGCCCAGTTCATTCGCGGCCAATGTATTCCGGCTCAGTTCATCTTGGGGCACGGGTGACCGTCCGGGTCGAGCGGGTGACCACAGAACATGCATGCCGGGCGGCCGGCCGCCACCACGGATTCGGTGTGCTCGCAGAAAGCGAGCGCCTGGCCGCGCTCCAGCAGCAGGCGCACATGGCCGCGTTCTTCCAACGCCTCGGGATCCGGTTCGCCGTTCTCGTCGACGACGACGACCTCTTCCAACTGCACCAGCAGCCGGTCGGTGTCGCGGTCGTAGCCGAGGCCGATCGCGCCGAGGACGAACGCCGGCTCGACGGGCTCGTGCAGTTCGAAGGTGGTGGGCAGCGGCTTGGTGCTCGGTGCGGGCAGGTCGTTCATGACCTTGCGGAGATACTCGGCGATCGCCGAGGCCTGCTGCTTCTCGCACTTGACCGTGACCCGAATGTCGCCCTGACGAACCTGCAGGAAGAACACCCGCTGGCCCGGACGACCGAGCGCCGCAGTGGTGAACGCGTCCACGTCGTCGAGCTGGTAGAAGACGCCCATCAGGAGGGCCTCAGATCACGGAGCGAACCACCCGTCGAATTCACGGTGAGGACCACCGGGCCGCCGACGCTGTACGCGATGGCGCTGATGGAACACGTGGAGATGACGATGCGCTGGAACAGGTCGATGTGCGTGCCCATTGCATGGGCGACCGCGGCCTTGATCGGATCGGCGTGGGAGACGCACACCACCGTGCCGCCCGGGTGCTTGGTGCAGATTCGGTCGATGGCACTGACGATGCGGGTCTGCATCTCGGTGAAGCTCTCACCCTTCGGGAACCGGAACGTGGAGGGCGAGCGTTGCACCGTGGTCCACTCCGGCAGCTTCATCAGCTGCTTCAGCTCGGCGCCCGTCCAGTCGCCGAAATCACACTCGAGCAGGCCCTTGTCGATGGCGACCTTCTGTCCGAGCGCCTTGCCGATGGGTGCCGCGGTCTCCCGGGCGCGTTCCAGCGGTGAGGCGTAGATCGCATCCACTCGCTCCAGCGCGGCGATGCGGTCCGCTGCTGCCTGAGCCTGGGCCTGGCCGGTTTCAGCGAGGTGCAGGCCCGGCGCGCGGCCGGGCAGCAGCTTTCCCGTCGTGGGGGTCTGACCGTGGCGGACCAGCAGGACGAGGGTGGGCTTGGGAGCCGCGGAGGAACGAGATGCAGTCTTGTTCGCCATGTTCGGTCAATGTAACGGCGTCTGCCGGAAATGGGGCCTACCCTCCAGGCCGTGAGTCCTGCGCCGAAGCCCTCCGCCCCAGCGTTGGCGACGTTGCGTCACGACATCATCACCTGCCGTGCGTGCCCCCGCCTGGTGGCGTGGCGTGAGCAGGTGGCGCTCGACAAGCGCGCTGCGTATCGCGACGACACCTACTGGGGCCGGCCGATCTCCGGGTTCGGCGATCCGGACGCCGCGATCGTTGTGCTGGGCCTGGCCCCGGCCGCGCACGGGGCGAACCGCACGGGCCGGGTGTTCACCGGAGACCGCAGCGGCGACTGGCTGTTCCGGGCGATGCA
>JAYTSB010000606.1:0-3435 GCA_043745825.1 Actinomycetota bacterium
GGTCCATCGGCCAGCGCGGCCAACGCCCGCGAGACGAGCGCCGGGTCGGGGACCGAGGCGCTGGCGAAGTAGTCCCAGATCCGCTCGTCGTTCTCGGCCGGCAGCAGCACGGCGAGCGCTGTGTCCAGCGCACGCCCGGCGCGGCCGACCTGCTGGTAGTAGGCGACGGGGGAAGCGGGGGAGCCAACGTGAATGCAGAACGCCAGGTCGGGCTTGTCGTAGCCCATGCCCAGCGCGGACGTGGCGACCACGGCCTTGAGCTCGTTGCGGCGCAACCGTTCCTCGATCTCGATGCGTGCGGGGGCCTCGAGCCGGCCGGAGTAGGTGGCGATCCATCGATAGGTGCCCGGCGCTGTCGGTGTGAATGCCCCAGATGCCACCGGCCCGCCGTTCGACGGGTACGCCACGGTCGACGTAAAAACTGCCGCCGTCGTGCACGTCGCGTCGTCCGGCCCGTACAGCCGGAAGGTGACCGACGGCGTGCCGGTGGGGCTAACCCGACCCGTCACCGTGGCGGTGTCGCTGATCGATCCGCTACCAAGAACCACATCCGGCGAAGCCGTCGTCGAAATCGTCGGTGTCGCAAGGTTCACGGTCGCGACAGAAGAGGATCCACGCGCGAAGTTGCTGAGTGATGCCGGTCCGAAGGTTCCCGTCACCGAAGTGAATGATGTTGTCTGCGCGGTCTGTACACCAGCCGTCCCAGAACTCTGGTCTGCCGTCGGCGTACGGAGAACGTCCATGGAGAAATCGATCACGCAGGTGGTATTTGCTCCGGGGAGCGTCACGTGCGTTCCGAGGGGCAGCGGGCTGAACCTCACGGCGCCAGTAGCTACATCGACCACAGAAGTTGAAAAGCCCATTCCTGCGCACGCTGTGCCCAATCTGCCGCTCGCGATAGAGGAGACGTGGAATACTCCTGGCTCTGCCCCACTGATTGTGCACTCACCGCCTGCCACCTGGGAGCACGACGGCGTGAAGAGAACTCCGAGCTCTGGGCCGAACACGCCGTGAACAAGCGTTCCACATGGCGGTGAAGCGTCACCGGCGTTACACACCGTGTTCGTCAAGGCGGCTTCGGTCCCGGTGTTGCGGTTCTCGAGGGTGATCGAGGCCGCGATGCCGGTTTGACCCACCGTGACGGGCGTGGGTACGAACGGGGTGGCCGCGCCACCGGATCCTGCCAATGCTGCTGCGCCGGGCAAGATTGCCAACCCGCTGACCAGCACTGCCGCGCCGACCGCCCCGCGAATTATCCACGTCAACCGCAACCACATAACCGCTCCGCTTCCTTCAGAACCAGGGCATCTCCCTCGTCGGAAGGAATGACGGTCCGAACGCAGCGGCACATTTCACGGATTGACGATCAACACGCCGGGTGAAATGTCCCTCACTCTCACGCCCCGAAAACGAGAACGAGGCACCGGTGAGGTGCCTCGCTGTCGAATTGACAATGCGTGAGTGAGTTCAGCCCGTGCGGGCTGGGGCGTCCGAGTTGGTCAGACGGTGGGCTGCGCTGGCCGGCGACGGCGGGACCGTGCAACCAGCACGAGTCCGCCACCAACTCCGACGGCGACTGCGCTGATGGCCAGCGTGTTCGACGAGTCAGCACCGGTCACTGGCAGCGACACGGACGTCGGCGGGACCGTCACCACGGGCGGCGACGACTTTTCCTTCTCGGTGGTGTCCGGCGGGTAAGCCCGGACCGCATGGCCGGACCCGGCCGCATTGGCCAAACCGGCTGCACCGAAAATGGTGGAGGCTGCAAAAACAGCGGGGAGCAAGATCTTCTTCATATGGTTATTCCTCACGCATTGACCCGGCCAAGACCACGACCGGAGGGGCGAACACTAGCACGGTCATCTCGGGCTTCGCACTCCGCCATGACACGGAGACCCTCGATGGTTGTCGGGAGCGCGTCCTGTGCGGCGCACGCATCCAAGCCATGGCGGATGTAGAGGTGGGGCACGCCCACGTGATCGATCATCGGGTGGAACGGCCGGCTAGCGGCCTCACCGTTGCCGAGGAGCACTTCGTGCATCTTCTCGCCGGGACGCAGACCGGTGAAGACGATCTCGACGTCACGGCCCGATTGCTGGATCAGCTGCTTGGCGACATCCAGCACTCGGACCGGGCTGCCCATGTCCAGCACCAGGGCCTCGCCGGGTCGGCCGATGGTGGCCGCCTGCATCGTGAGCCGCACGGCCTCACGCACCGACATGAAGTAGCGGGTCACATCAGGGTGGGTGATGGTGAGCGGACCGTCCTGGGAGATCTGCTGATCGAAGGTCTCGATGGCCGAGCCACGGCTGCCGATGACGTTGCCGAAACGAACGGATACGTAGGGCAGCTGGCTGTTGTTGGCTTCAGCGGCGGTGACCCGCTCGGCGATGCGCTTGGTGTAGCCGAGCACGTTCTCCGGGTCAGCAGCCTTGTCCGTGCTGATGTTGACGAAGCGGACCACGTTGTTCATCCGGCAGGCGGCGATCACGTTCGCCGTGCCCAAGACGTTGGTCTTCCAACCCTCCTGGGGCGCGGACTCCAGGGCCGGCACGTGCTTGAGCGCAGCGGCGTGGAACACGAGCTGCGGACGATGCAGGGCGAAGATCTCCTGCAGGCGATCGATGTCGCGGATGTCGGCCAGCTCGGGAATGCACGCCGCGCGCTGTTCGTCAGGCACCGACGCCATCACGTGATGCAGTAACGAGTCGTCACGATCGAGCACGATCAGCTTGGCTGGCTCGAGTGCGGCAAGCTGACGAACCAGCTCCGAGCCGATGGAACCGCCGGCACCCGTGACCAACACCACGGACTCGGCAACCAGCTCGTGCACGGCAGTGTTGTCGATGTCAACGATCTTGCGGTTGAGCACGTCCTCGTCGCGGTAGCGCGTGATCTCGTGCGTGGAACCAGCGCCGACGAGACGCTGCACGGGAGGCATCACCAGGGTTTCCAGTCCCGCCCCGATCGCCAGCCGGTTCAGCCGACGGAGCAGCGTGCCCGATGCGGATGGAATCGCGATGAGAACCGCAGTCGCCTTGTAGTGCGCAGCTGCACGAGCCAAGTCGAGCGAGGTGCCGACCACGCGCAACCCGGCAATGCGCACGTATTTCTTGGTCTGATCGTCGTCGAGCAGCGCAACCGGGCGGTACGGGCTGGTCTTGAACTGGCGCATAGCCGTGATGGCTCGATAACCGCCGCCGCCGGCGCCGAGCACGAGGATCGGCTGGAGCTGTCGTTCGAACGAATTCGCAAGGACGCTCGCCCGCCAGCGGCGCAAGTAGCGGTGGCCGAGCATCAGGGTCATGCCCGCCCAGGTGGCAAGCACGACTTCGTGGCCGAAAGGGCCGTCTTGCTGGCTGTAGCCGTAGAACCGAAGGACAACGAACAGGGACAGCACCAACCCGGACACCCCGGCGGTGATGGCCAGGGCCC
>JAYTSB010000607.1:0-3701 GCA_043745825.1 Actinomycetota bacterium
CTCGACGGCAGCGAAGCCCGTTGGAGTCAGCAGTGGAACGCCGACGGCACCTACTCCTTCGATCGTTCGGCCACCCGTGACCAGGTGTTCAGCATCGACACCCCTCCCCCCACGGTGAGCGGCTCGCTGCACATGGGGCACGTGTTCAGCTACACCCACACCGACATCATCGCCCGCTTCCAGCGGATGAACGGCAAGAAGGTCTTCTACCCCATTGGATGGGACGACAACGGCTTGGCGACGGAGCGCCGGGTGCAGAACTACTTCGGCGTGCGCTGCGACCCGAGCCTGCCCTACGACGCCGGATTCGAGCCGCCGTTCCGCGGTGACCCGCCGAAGGACCACCGCGCCATCCCCGTCTCCCGACCGAACTTCATCGCCCTGTGCGAGGAACTGACCGCGCACGACGAGGCGATCTTCGAGGACGTGCTGCGGCGCCTCGGACTGTCCTACGACTGGTCGATGCTGTACACCACCATCGACGAGCACTGCCGGCGCGCCAGCCAGGGCGCGTTCTTGCACAACCTGGCTCGCGGCGAGGCGTACACCCAGGACGCGCCGACGCTGTGGGACGTGGATTACAAGACGGCCGTGGCCCAGGCGGAGATGGAAGACCGCGACACGGCCGGTGCCTACCACCAGATCGCGTTCCACCGCACCGGTGGCGGCGAACCGGGCAGCGACGCGGCAGGCGGCGGCGACATCGTCATCGACACGACACGCCCCGAACTGCTGCCGGCGTGCGTGGCCCTGGTGGCTCATCCGTCGGACGAGCGCTACATCCCCCTGTTCGGCAGCACGGTCTCCACACCGCTGTTCGGCGTGGAGGTGCCCATCGTCTCCCACCACCTGGCGGATCCGGAGAAGGGCACCGGCATCGCGATGATCTGCACGTTCGGTGACACCACCGACGTGACCTGGTGGCGCGAGCTGGACCTGCCCTCGCGAGCCGTCGTTGCGCGCGACGGTCGCCTCCTTGCCGAGACGCCGTGGATCACCGATGCGAACGGCCAGGCGCGATACGCAGAGCTCGTTGGCCGCAGCACCAAGCAGGCCCAGAAGCAGATCGTGGAGATGCTGCGCAGCTCGGGCGAGCTGCTCGGCGAGCCACGACCGATCCAGCATCCGGTGAAGTTCTACGAGCGCGGCGACCGGCCGTTGGAGATCGTTGCCAGTCGCCAGTGGTACATCCGCAATGGCGGCCGCGAGCCGGACCTGCGTGCCGACATGATCGCCCGTGGCGACGAAATCACCTGGCATCCCGCGCACATGCAGCACCGCTACACCAACTGGGTCGAGGGACTGAACGGCGACTGGCTGATCAGCCGCCAACGCTTCTTCGGCGTGCCCGTGCCGATCTGGTACCGCCTCGACGCCGACGGCAACCCCGACTACGACGCGCCGCTGGTGCCCGACCACGCCCGGCTGCCGATCGACCCGTCCACGGACGCACCCGACGGTTACACCGAGGACCAGCGCAGCCGGCCCGGCGGGTTCGTGGGCGACCCCGACGTGATGGACACGTGGGCGACATCGTCGCTCACCCCGCAGATTGCCGGCCGCTGGGGCGAGGACAGCGACCTGTTCGAGCGAGTCTTCCCGATGGACATGCGCGCCCAGGCCCACGACATCATCCGCACCTGGCTGTTCTCCACTGCGGTGCGCAGCCACTGGCAGCACGGCACCGCGCCGTGGAAGCACGCCGCGATCAGCGGCTGGATCCTCGACCCGGACCGCAAGAAGATGTCGAAGTCGAAGGGCAACGTGGTCACTCCGCTCAGCCTGTTCGAGCAGTACAGCACCGACGCCGTGCGCTACTGGGCCGGCTCGGCGCGCGCCGGTGTGGACACCGCGTACAGCGAGGACCAGATGAAGGTGGGCCGCAAGCTGGCGATGAAGCTGCTGAACGTCAGCAAGTTCGTTCTCGCGTGGGGGGAACCGGCCGCAGGCTGGGTGGCCGACGATCCGGTCGACACCTCGATGCTCGCCCGCCTGGCGGGCGTGGTGGACGAGTGCACCACCGCCTTCCACGGCTTCGACTACGCCCGTTCGCTGGAGCGCACCGAGGCGTTCTTCTGGTGGTTCTGCGACGACTACGTGGAGCTTGTCAAGAGCCGCGCCTACGGGACCCATGGCGATGCTGCGGCAGCCAGCGCCCGCGTTGCCCTGCGCACGGCGTTGGACACGCTGCAGCGCATGTTCGCGCCATTCATCCCCTTCACCGCCGAGGAGGTGTGGAGCTGGTGGCAAGACGGCTCGGTGCACCTCGCCGCCTGGCCGGTGCTCACCGACGTGGACGGCGACGCGGCACTGCTCGACGCCGTGTGCGAGGTCGTGGCCCAGGTGCGTCGCGCCAAGACCGAGGCCAAGGTCACCCAACGCGCCGCGGTGCAGCGACTCGTGGTGCACGCCCCCCTGCCGCTCCACGCCGCGATCGCCGCCGGCCGAGCAGACATCGCCGATGCCGGGTCGGTGGGCACGTTCGAGATCGACGAGGCCGACGTGCTGCGCTGCGAGATCGAGCTGGCCCCGCCCGACGCGTGACGCTCACGCCGCGGTAATTCCCACGCGCCGTGCACCGAACGTCATTCTTTGCAGTCTCTTTGACGTTGGTTGACGGCTTGCTTGCACGGGGTTGCGCAAGATGACACCTGACTACAGCGTGCTCGACGCACCAACCACTCCTCCTGTCTCGCTGTCCCGCCCGACGGAGTGCTGACGCAGAAAGCACGTCTCTCAGCTGACGCCGTCAGCTGCTGATCTCACTTCCCGCCGCGATCAGCAGCTGACGGCGTTCGATATTTTCAGGTCAGGCCGAACGGTGCAGCGTCGAGCACGCGCCACTCAGTCGGCCGACGGCTCCGCAACAGCCGAGGCGTGATGGATCACCACACTGGGCGCGACCACCGGGGCGACGAGCCGGCCCTGCTCGAACGCACGCAGCACGGCGAGGCGCCAACAACGCTGCAGCTCGTCCTTGCGGCCGATTTGGCACGGGGCGCTGATCCGCACGGTGATGCGGTCGTCGGCGGTGTCCACGACGCCCTGCACCACCGGTGTGCTCAGCAACATCGGTCCGATCGCGTCGTCATCGGCGAAGGAGCGGGCGAGGTCGGTCACCGCCTCCAGCGCGGCGTCCACGGGCACCGTGCGCGACAGCTGCACGTCAAGCAGCGCTGTGGCGGCCTTGGTGAGGTTGGCCACGCGCAGCACGTTGCCGTGGGGCACGTGCCAGATCCGCCCCTCGCCGTCGCGCAGGCGGGCACTGCGCAGTGTGACCCGCTCAACCGTGCCCGTGGTGAGGCCGAGGTCGACTTCATCACCGACGCCGTACTGGTCGTCGGACAACACGAAGAACCCGGAGATCACGTCGCGGATGAGGGTCTGCGCACCGAACGCGATGGCCCCGCCGACCACGGTGGCCGTGGCCACGAAGCCGCCGATGTTGATGCCGACCTCGCTGATCATCGTGATGGTGGCGACCGTCCAGATGACACCCGTCAGCGCAGCCCGCAACGCCGACCCCAACGCCCTGTGTCTGGCGCGGGCGCGCATCTGGTCGTCCAGGATGGTGCGTTCCAGGATCCGCCCGAGTGTCCGTGCGATCAGCCGGCGGATGAGGAACGTGGCGATGAGGGCGACGATCAGCACCATCAGCACCCGTAGCGGTGTGAGCAGGTGCAACCGGTCGAGGTGCTGCA
>JAYTSB010000608.1:0-2041 GCA_043745825.1 Actinomycetota bacterium
TTGCGACCGGCCCGACCAACGACGACCAAAACCAAGCCAACGACGGCGCCGGCGAAGAACCCGAGGAACAGGCCCATCGCGACGAACCCGGGATTGAGCCAGCCGAGGTAGGCGCCGAGCAACGGCGAGAGACGCACATCACCGTCACCCATTCCCCCGCGGCTCAGCACGTACACGGCGGCCATGAAAGCCAGCGCAATGGCCGCCCCGAGCATCATCGTGAGCATGCGCCTCGGTTCGTGCCGCACTACGGCCCCGATGCACAGCAGCGGTACGCCGATCGCCGCCGTCACGTAAATGATCTCGCGCGGCAGGCGCTTGGTGCGCAGGTCGATCCAACTCAGGGCGACGAGTCCCGCGCCGAGCGCACAGAACGCAGCGAGCTCCCACGACAGCCCGAAGTGGAGAGCAAACGCGAGGAACAGCGCTGCGTTGGTGATCTCCAGGATCAGCGGTTCCACCCCGATCTTCGCGCCACAACGCCGGCAGCGACCGCGCAGCGCGAGCCAGCTGAGCACGGGCACCAAGTCCGGGACGCCGAGCTGCAACCCGCAGTTCCCACACGCCGAACCAGGCGCCACGATCGAGCGCTGCGCCGGCACACGGTCGACCACCACCGTCAGAAACGATCCGATCAGCAATCCGAGGATCGTCGTGTACGCGATGACCATGAGTCCTTCACCTTGCCGCAGCATGCGGCCCCCACCGGAGGTTAGCCAGATGAGCACACCCGATCCCGTCCTTCTCACGTTGCTCAAAGCCACCGTTGCCTCGGGCGCGAGCGACCTCCACCTCAGCGTCGGGCGGCCGGCGACGGCTCGTCGTGACGGCTTCCTCGTCAAGTTCGAGGGGGTGCCGGTGCTCGATCCCGCCGAGACGGAGCGCATCGTCATGGCGTTGCTCGACGATCGCCACAAGGCGGAGCTGGCCGCGAACTATCAGGTCGACTTCTCCTTCGGCGTCTCCGAGGTCGGTCGCTTCCGCGCCAATGCCTACTACCAGCGCGGTTCGCTCTCGCTCGCCCTCCGCGTGATCCCCTACCGCGTTCGCTCGCTGGAAGAACTCGGCGCGCCGTGGGCGTGCATCGATCTACTCAACAAGCCCTACGGCCTCGTGCTGGTGGTTGGCCCCACCGGATCCGGCAAGAGCACCACCCTGGCGGCGATGATCGACCGGATCAACGAGGAGCGGCCCTGCCACATCCTCACCATCGAGGACCCGGTCGAGTACGTGCACAACCACAAGACGGCGATGATCAACCAGCGTGAGGTGGGCACTGACGTGCTCAGCTTCACCGACGGACTGCGCAGCGCCCTTCGTGAGGACCCCGACGTGGTGCTGCTGGGTGAGATGCGTGACCTCGACAGCATCGCCATCACGCTGTCGCTCGCCGAGACCGGTCACCTCGTCTTTGCGACGTTGCACACCAACGACGCGTCGCAGGCTCTCGACCGAATCGTCGACGTGTTCCCGGCGGAGCGACGCGACCAGATCCAGATCCAGCTCGCAGGTGCGCTGCAGGGCGTGATCAGTCAGCGCCTCATCGCTGTCGAAGGCGGCGGCCGCGTTGCCGCGTACGAGGTGCTGATGGGCACCGACGCGGTGCGCAACCTGGTGCGCGAGGGCAAGAGCCGGCAGATGCGCAACATCATCACCACCGGTCAGAAGGACGGCATGCAGACCATCGAGATGGATCTCGCCCGCCTCGTCGCCTCGGGCCTGCTGAGCATGGAGGCCGCCTGCGAAGTCAGCGCCTACCCGAAGGAGATCATGGCTCACGCCTCCACGGTCCGCTCGCAGATGCAGGCCCAGGCCACCGTCGATTCCGGACAGGGCGCCTCCAGCGGCAGCGCCGAACTCGTTTCGAACAGACGCTGACCGGGTCGAGTCATGTCGATGCTCAAGCAGCTCCCGTACAAGTGGATCGCCGGTATCACGCCATGCCCGAAAGGCTGGCTGATCGTACCGGCTCGTCTCGCCGGCGTCACCGTCGTTGTGGAGGACGCCGTCGTGTTGCGCAGCCTGATCGAGGTGGTCGACT
>JAYTSB010000609.1:0-9128 GCA_043745825.1 Actinomycetota bacterium
CGTTTTGCAGGCCCGATGTCGGCAGCGCGTGATGCTGTCGGCAGCACACGGCGCCTGGTCACGAACAAGGCGTCGGTGGCGCTGGTGCCACCCGGGTGCGACAAGGCCAGTGGGCTTCGCGCGGCGATCGACGTGCTCGGCGCACACCGGTTGCCGATACTTGCCATCGGCGATGCCGAAAACGACTTGCCCATGTTCGAGATGGCCACGTTTGCCGTCGCGGTGGCCAACGCCGACGAGGCCGTACGACGTGCCGGGTTTCCCCGCACCGTCCTGGAGCATGGCGACGGCGTGGCCGAGATCGTGAACGGGTTCCTCGACCGCGACGGGGACGATCCGTGGATCAGCGCTCGCGGCCTTTCACCCACTCGGTGACCGTTGCACCGGTGTCGGTCACCCTGACGTCGAAGCGGCGCCGATCGAGGCGATGGATTCCGGTGAAGGTGAGGTCGTCGAACGAGCCGTCGATCGGGTCGACGGTGAGGCCAAGCTCGTCGTCGGGCTCGATGCCCAGCACCGTGCGCAGCAACAGAAACGGAGTGGCCGCCGCCCACGCCTGCGGCGAGCACGACGTGGGAAACGGCACCGGTGTTCCGACGTCGGATCGGTCGAGTCCGCTGAACAGCTCGGGCAGCCGGCCGTTCCAGGCCGCGGAGGCGTCGACGAGACCGTTGGCCACCTGCAGAGCGGCATGTTCGAAGCCATATGCCCGCAGACCGGCCGCGGCGAGCGCGCCGTCGTGCGGCCAGACGGTGCCGCAGTGGTAGCTCATTGGGTCGAACGCCGCTTCGTCGCTGGCGAGCGTGCGGATTCCCCAGCCGTTCCACATCGCCGGTGACATCAACCGGTCGGCCACCGCGCCGGCGTGCTCGTCGTCGACGATGCCACTCCAGAGGCAGTGGCCCATGTTCGAAGCGAGGGCATCCACGGGCTGCTTGTCCGCATCCAGCGCCATCGCGAACCAGCCGTGTTCCTCCATCCAGAATTGCTGGTTGAACCGCTCGCGCAACGTCGTGGCCAACCGCAGGTGGCGGGCTTCGTCATCCGGCTTGCCGAGCCGGGCGGCGATGGCGGCTCGGGCGCGAAGCGCTGCGTACGCGTAGCCCTGGACCTCGCACAGCGCAAGCGGTGCGGACGCGATGCGGCCGTCGTGGTAGCGAATGCCGTCGACGGAGTCCTTCCACCCCTGGTTGACGAGGCCGCGGCTGGACGTGGTGCAGTACTCGACGAAACCGTCGCCGTCTCGGTCGCCGGTGTGGAGCATCCAGTCGATGGCACGATCGGCGTGGGGCAGCAACTGCGCCAGGATGTCGTCGGGCAGACCCCAGCGCGCCAGTTCGCCGAGCAACACCACGAACAACGGTGTGGAATCGACGCTTCCGTAGTAGGTGTCGCCGCCCATCAGCGCAGCCGAGCGCACGCCCAGGTACCGCGTCTCGTGCATGATCCGCCCGGGCTGCTCCTCGGTGATGGGATCGGTGTCCGTGCCCTGCAGTTCTGCCAGCGCTTGCAATACTCCGAGCGCGAGCGTCGGATCGATCGGCAGGGCCATGAACGAGCTGATCAACGCGTCGCGGCCGAACAACGTCATGTACCACGGGGCACCCGCAGCGATGACGGCGCGGTGGTGGCCCGTGGGATCGTGCAACCGCAGCGCGCCGAGGTCCGCGACCGAGCGGTCGTAGGCGGCACCGAGCTTGCGGTCGAGGGTGCGCAGCCGCGGTGCCTTGGCCAACCAGGATCGACTCCGACCGGCGGCATCGGGGAGGCTGGGGTGATGGTGATGCCGCTGGACCCACTCGTCCTGCATCGCCACCGTGAGATCGAGACGAACGATGCAGGTCTCGTGCGGCTCGAGCTGGACGGGCCATGCGAAACCGCGAGTGGTGATGGTGGCGTCGCGTCGGTCGAGGGTGAGCATGGCCCGGCGGTGCACGTCGTCGAGGCGCCACTCGAACATCAATCCGTGCTCGATGACCTCCACAGCGTGGGCGCCGCGGGTCTCGGTGCGGCCCTCCTTGACCGAGAACACGTCGGCGAAGTCTGCGGCCACTTGGAACTCGGCAACCGTCGAGACCGCGAATGGGCCCGTGTTGCGGAGCTCGATCCGCTCGTGCCAGACCGAACCCAGCGCACGGCGCCGCACCGTGACAAGGCGGTGCTCGGACGGCATGCTCACGCGCGAGCGTCCGACGAAGTTGGCACCCGAGGAGTCGACCAGCTCGACCGCCAGCGGCTCCACGGTCGATCCGCCCACCAGGAAGCGTGCCGTGCTGAGCACGCGCATGTCCGCGAAGAAGACGCCGTGGGTGGGATCGCCGCTGAAATCTCCGGATCGGCCACTGAGGCAGAAGGTCTGTCCGTCCACCAGCGTGATCAAACCCGCCGGGTCGCCGAGGCTCGTGGGTTCGCTGGCCAGCACCCAGGGGCTGGGGGTTGCATCCGTCGCGCCGGCCCCTGAGTCGGCGCCGGTGCCGCTCATTCAGCCGGCCGGTGGTGGGCCGCCAGGAATGCATCGCCCATCGCCCGTCGTTCCTGATCGGTGTAGGACTCTTGCAACAGCGGGAGCACGCTCAGTCGCTCGTTGTTCGCGTGCTGCAGCACCGCGGCCATCAACGCCGTGAAGCGGGACCCGAACTCGTCGGATCCGGCATCCAGTGTGGCCAGATCAGCCAGCGACTTCTTGGCTTCGACCTCCTCGCTCAGCCGTGCGGCGGAGATGGCGTTGCCACGGTCGCCGAGGCTGCGCAGGGCAGGGTGGATGACGGTCCCCTCGGCCGCTTCGTGGGCGCTCAGCAGCTCGGTCAGCGACCGGAATCGATCGCCCCGGGCTTCACCCGAGGCCCCGGCGACTTCACGCAGGGCGTACTCCGCCGCCTCGTGCTGCTCCAGCACCACTGTCACCACGTCCATCCAGTCGTTGCCGTTCATCGCCGGTCTCCTCTGCTCGCGCGGGCCACTGTTCCCGATTCGCCGGTCCGGCAAACCCTCTCGCCGGTCAGGCGCGCAGGAGTGGCAACACGGTGCGGCCGACCCGCTCGGCCTCGTCATCGAGCGGATAGCCACTGAGGATGAAGGCATCGATGCCGAGTGCGGCGTAGTCGCAGATCTTGTCGACGACCTGTGCCGTGCTGCCGGTGATGGCGGCGCCGACGCCGCTGCGAGCCACGCCGATTCCGGTCCACAGTGCCGCCTCGGCGAAGCCGTCGCCGGATGCGGCCGCGCGCAGCGCATCCTGACGGCGCACGCCCTCCGATGCGTGATCGTGGGCGGCCTCCTTCAGACGCCGGCCGATGTTCGGGTCCAGCTCGCTGATCAAATCGGCAGCCGCGACGCGGGCTGCGGCCTCGGTGTCTCGGACGATCACGTGGCTGCGCAAGCCGAAGCGCAACGTGCGGCCGTGCGCCGCGGCCCGGTCGCGCATCTCCGTCACGAGCCGACCGATCGCCTCGACACCCTCGACCCACATCAGGTAGCAGTCGGCGTGCTGGGCGGCCGTCTCGCGAGCGGCCTCGGACGTGCCACCGAAGTACATCGGCGGGGGAGTACGTGTCCGCGTGGGTGCCGTGGAGAGACCGTCGTACTGCCAGTACTCGCCCTCATGGGTCACCGTCTCGTCCGCCCAGAAGGATCGCAACAGCTTCATCGCCTCGGCAGTACGCCGGTACCGTTCGGTGGAGCCGAGGGTCTCGCCGGCGAGCTCGCTGGAGATGATGTTGATCGTCAATCGTCCGTCCATCAACTGCTGAAGGTTCTTCGCGGCTCGGGCGAACATCGGCGGGTCGAACTCGCCGACCCGGACCGCCGGCAGCAGTCGTATTGATGTCAGCGTGGGTGCCAGCGCCGTTGCCAACGTCCACGGGTCCATTCCGGGGACGAAGGAACTGGGGATCAGCACGTTGTCGAATCCGACTGCCTCCGCGCCCTGCACGACCCGACGGTTGTAGTCGAACGTGGCCCGGCGACCGGGGTCTTCGACGCCGAGGCGGGTGGTGTCGCCCACGCAGGATGGTGCGAACCAGGCGATCTCGAGTGGTGTCACGCCGACAGTGTCGCGCGGTCGAGCGCTCACCGGTCAGTGGGCGAGCACTGCGCCATCCACAGCGACTCGGCGGCCGCACCAGTCGGTGCCGAGGATGTCGTACATGATTGATTCGTCCGTCGTGGCCGACACCACGTGCGTGCCCGCCTCGGTGCGGCCCACGATCATGCCCTGGACGGGGGCGCCGCGGTCGTGGGCCACCGTGTAGGTGATGACCTCCACCCGGCCGCGGTAATCCGGTTCCACGTCGACGACCTCGGTGGCGGCAGTGGCGGCGTCGGTGACGTCGACCGACGCATACGGCGAGGTCGGCCGCGTGCACGACCACACCGATGCGCCGAACTTGGTGAGCATGCCGCTGATGTTGGTGACCATGCCGAGGGAGTCAGGGTCGTCGCGCAGGACGTGCACGATCCGCACGAGTGCCTGCAGGGTCGCATTGTTGAGCGGGCCGCCGCCGAACGTCATGCCGCCCGTCACGGTGAGCTGCCGGTCGATGTCGATGGCCATCTCCCGCGCCTGGACGCGTACGGCCGCTGGGAAACAGCTGTAGAGCTCCAGGTGCTCGATCTCAGATGGGTCTGTACCCGTGTGCGCGCGCACAGCCTCTGCCGTCACTGCGACCGCTGGCGAGCGGTGGATGGCGGCGCGGCGCGTCATCGGCACCATCAGGTTGGACTCCACGCCCACGTGGGCGAAGACTCGGCGGTCCACCGCAATACCGAAGCGCTCAGCGGCGGACGCGCTGCACACGATCACGCCAGCCGCCTGATCCACGTTCCACTGTGAGCAGTGCATCTTCGTGTACGGCCAGGCCACCATCGGCATGTCGTTGACCTCGGACGGGACCACGATGCGGCGACTCCACGCCTCCGGGTTCTGCGCGGCCACCGTGCTGAAGCCGGACTGCAGCTCGCCAAGGTGAGCAATGTGCTGTCCCGGCGTCCAGCCGTCGTGGGCGCGCAGGGCCGTGTCGATCATTGCGTACTGGCGCGCCGGAACTGGCAGACCGCGCTCGATCTCCTCCCGCGTGATGATCTCGTTGTTCGGCACAATCCGCTCTGTCGGCGCGCCGACCGTGACCGGATCATCGAGGCTGACACCCGTGATCAGGGCCCGGAGTGCCCGGAACTTGGCCTCACCACCGGCGACGAGGACGATCTCGGCCTGCCCCGTGGCGACGAGCGCACATGCCCGGCTCACGAGCGTCTGCTGCAGCACACCGATGTCGGCGATGATGCTACGGATGGCCGGATTCCATGGCGCGATTCGCTCAGCGGGGTTGGCCGCAACCCACGTGCCCTGCGGGACGAGCAGCACTGTGGCGGCGGCGAGCAGGTCCGGGTTGCCGGCATCTTCGGCCGCCCGCCGGAGGGCCTCGCGCATCAGCGTCAGCGCGTCGTTTGCCTGATGCGGGTCGTCGACGTGTTGGTTCACGGCAGCAGCGCCGACGATGACGGGTGCGCTCGGGTCATGGATCATGGAGTGTCACCGGCAATGATGCCTGTCATTCATTCTGGGCAAGCGCTCAGTGTGGGGAGAGGAGATTCAGCATGGCGCAAGTCGAGGTGTCCACCGAACGCGCAGTGATGATCGTGACGTTGAACCGGCCGCAGCGCTACAACGCAATGACCATGACGATGTTCGCCCAACTGGCCGATGTGTGGGCCGAGGTCGACTCCAACGACGACATCCGCTGCGCAATCCTCACCGGAGCAGCGGGCAACTTCTGCTCGGGTATGGATCTGCGCGCGATGGCGGGCGATGTCGACGAGGTCGACGCGATCGACGTGCCCAGGCGGATGCAGGAGGATCCCGGCTTCATCTACCGCGGTCTGCTGAAGACATTCCAGCCGGGCAAGCCCGTGCTCGCTGCGGTCGAGGGCGTCGCCATCGCCGGCGGTACCGAGATCCTGCAGGGCACCGACATCCGTGTCGCCGGCGAGAGCGCCCGCTTCGGCGTGTCCGAGGCGCGCTGGTCGCTGTACCCGATGGGCGGCTCGGCCGTCCGGCTGCGTCGCCAAATTCCGTACGCGGCGGCCGCCGAGATCTTGCTCACCGGCCGGCACATCACCGCCCAGGAGGCCAAGGACCTCGGCCTCATCAACCACGTCGTGCCCGATGGCGGTGCCATCGACAAGGCACTGGAACTCGCCGCGATGATCGCCGCGAACGGTCCGCTCGCCGTGGAGGCCATCGTGAAGACGTTGCGGGTCACCGAGATGATGTCGGAGGCCGAGGCGTTCGAGTGGGAGAACGCCCACGGCATGGCGGTCATGGGTTCGGCCGATGCCAAGGAAGGCCCGAAGGCGTTCGCCGAGAAGCGCACGCCGAACTTCCAGCGTCGCTAGCCGGAACGGTCCATTAAGGTGGGCCAGGTGAGTCGGAGACGCTGGGGAGGCCTCATCTGCGCGCTGAGCGCTGTGGTCGGCATGACCGCGTGCGGCAGTGAAGAGGGCGGGCCGATCTCGATCAAGGCGTCCGACGCCTATTCGGCTGCCATCCGCTGGTACCTCGACAGCGTGGAAACGACCCCGCCCACCACCACACCAGCCGGTGACAGCGATCCGCTGATCGTCTACGTGGTTCCGGGGAGCGGCAAGGCGATCGACTCGCAGGTCCAGGCTTCGGTGGCGGCGGAGATGGCCGACATGACCGATCTGGTCACCGTGCGCTTCGCCGATGTGCGTGATGACGCGCTGGACATGGAAGTGTCCGGTTTGCCGGTGAAGGACAACGGCGTCCTGCTGATCGTCGGTGTGGTCGCTGAGGGTCCACCTCCGGTGGACGTGGATGTCGATGTCTACCGCAACGCCGAGGACGAGCACACGTTCACGATGCGCATCACCACCGCCGGCGATTCGTTCCGGGCGACCGCGGTGTCCGGGGCCTGACCAGGCTCAACAATCCGTCGGCGAGCTCCACCGCCCGCCGGCCGGTGGCGTGCTCCAACGTGATCGCCGGGTCGAGCACGCTGCGGCGCATCCGCTCGACTTCATCGCATGCGGTCTGGAGGCCGATCGCAGGATCGGCGACCCGAGCCATGTCGACTGCCGAGGCCGCTTCCAGGATTGCAACGCGCAGGTCGCCGACGTTCAGCGACTGCTCGGCGGCGACGAGGCGCCGCTCAGCGCGGCCGAACACGTCGAGCGACGTGGCCTCGAACAGCTGTGCCGCGTTGGACGCACGCAGGAAGACGAAGAGCGCCGGGATGTAGAGAGCCGACAGCACGGCCATGCTGGCCTCGGCAGGGAAGGAGATGGGCGTGGCGATGACTGCACCGAGCGCCCAGACGAGCTGGAACAGCGTCTCGTACCGGGCGGCTGCTCGGCCGCGCAGTGCGATCGGGGCACGGTGCTGCAGCAGACTGTCGAAGCCGTGCCGACCGAGCGTGGTCGACAGGCCGATCAGTGCGGCGATGGCCAGCAGCAGCGGTCGGGAGACGCCGAGTACACCAATGATGGTCGGCACGGTGGGCGCGGCGATCGCGATGGCGATCAACTGCTGGTCCTGGAACCGGCGACGCAACCATGGGGCGACGAGGTTGCCGACGAATGCGCCGCCGCCGTACACCACGACGGCGACGCCATAGACCCACGCCGGCTCGCTGGCGCGCCGAAGCGTGAACGCGAGGGTGAACACGAAGAACCCGACGGCTGCGCGGATGGCCATGACACCCACCGACCCCACCACCACCGTGGGCAGGTGCAGTTCGGCGTACTCGGCCTCGGACAAGCCCGTGTCGGTTGCCTCGGATGGCCGGGTGCGCAGTGCTGCGATCGCGGCGAGCGCGAACACCAGCGCGGCGGCACGCAGCAGGCCGACCGCCTCCACGTGGCGGAGAAGGGCCACCCCGATCGCACCGCCGATGCCCCCCATCACGCTGCCGAGGCGCGAGATCCGGGCGTTGGCCGCAACGAGCTCATTGGGATCACTGACCAGCATCGGCACGAGCGCCTGCTTGGTGATTCCCGACGCCTTGCCGATGACGAGCAGTCCGAGCGCGAAGCCGTAGAACGAGAGCTGGAACAATGACCCGGCGAGGGCAAGACAGAACAGCGCACGCAACGCGAAGCATGCGCCGGCCACCAGGCGTTGGCGTCGATGGAACCGGTCGATCGTGGGGCCGACGAGCGGCGCGAGCAGGGCGAGTGGCGCAACGGTGACGAGCAGGTAGAGCAGAACCTGCTTGCGGGATGCGTCGGGGCTGAGGTTGAAGAACAGCGAACCGGCGAGCGACACCGTGACGAAGGCGTCGGCGATGCCGGCGAACGCGTGAGCGACTGACAGCGGTGCCAGTTGTGGCGCGCCCACACTGACGCGCCAGAACCTGGCGCGCCAACCGGGCCGTGGCAGCGCCGGCTCAGACGTCGGCGGTGTCGGCGTCGTCGTCGGGTCCGTGGACACAGGGCTCTTCTTCGTGGATGTCGACGAACGTATTGGGACCGAGACGCGTCGTCGGCGCGTCCCACACGAGCACGCCGATCCGGCACCGTTCGACGTGGTTGTCGATCACCGCGGTGTCGGTTGCGCCGAACTCGACGAGTGCCCCGCTGTCGCCATCGGCGACCCAATTTCCGGCGATGATCGAACCGTTGCCGCCATCGACGTCGAACGCTCGCATGGTGTGCTGCACCTGGTTGTCCGCGACCTCGACGTGGTCGCAGCGCACGAGGTGCACCCCCCACCAGCGCGCCTCCAATCGGTTCTCCGTGATGGCGCTCGAGTTCACGTCGTCAGCGCGCACTGCGCAGCCGTGGTCGACGACCTCGTTGCGGGTCACGCGATGGCCGGAGCCGGCGGTCAGGTGGATGCCGGCATCCAAGCCGAGACCGAAGCTGGGGTCGAAGCCGGTATCACTGCTCGATTGATCTTGGCGGGCTTTGAGTGCGCAGCGTTCGATCACCGCCCGGTCGCCCGACACGACCACGGCACTGCCGATCAGCGAGGAGACGGTGACGTCATCGCCCTCGACCAGCACGTGACCCTCCACGCGGCAGCCGGAGACCGCTGAATGGCAACCGTTGACGAGCACGGCTGCGGCGTGATGCGCCGGAACGCCCACCACGGAGACGTTCTCCAGCCG
>JAYTSB010000610.1:0-1985 GCA_043745825.1 Actinomycetota bacterium
GTCAACGACACGACCACCTTCGATGGCAAGTGGTTCAAGGTCACCGATGCGTTCAACAGCCCCAAGCCCGTCCAGGTCGGCGGCCCGCCCATCCTGATCGGCGGCAGCGGCGAGAAGAAGACGCTGCGAATGGTCGCCCAGTACGGCGACGCGTGCAACGTGTTCGGCGATGCCACCCAGGTGCGCCACCTGATGGGCGTGCTCGATGAGCACTGCGCCACCCTGGGCCGCGACCCGTCGGAGATTTGCCGCACCCGTCTGGGCACGCTCATCGTCGGCGAGACGATGGAGGCCGCGCAGGCCAAGCTGACCGAACGTCTCGGTGGCGCCACCATCGACCAGTTGCCCGCCGACATGCAGGCCCGCGTGAAGGGCATGTTCATCGTCGGCGACGCCGATGAGGTGGGCGTCAAGGTGCAAGAACTGCTCGATGCCGGCCTCGACGGCATCGTCGTCAACATGCCCGACGCACACAACCTGGAGTCCGTCACCCTCGCCGGCAGCGTGCTCTCCAATATCTTCGCGTAGCCAGCACGCGTGCGTGTTCCCCGTCGCAACCGGTGCTTCCCAGCACGGTTCGTACGGTTCCGGGAAGGCCCAGTTCCGCCCACAAAACTCGAACCGTCACCAGCTTCGCCGTCGCGTAGTCTCTGATTCATGAGCGACACGGTCACGGCTTCACGCATCGTCGGTGGCACCTGCCATCACGACTGTCCGGATACGTGTGGCTGGCAGGTCACCGTCGTTGGCAGCGGCCCTACCGAGCAGGCGGTACAACTGCGCGGCAATCCCGCGCACCCGTACAGCAAGGGCGAGCTATGCCCGAAGGTGAACCGCTTCCTCGATCGCGTGTACAGCCCGGACCGCGTGCTGCATCCGCTGCGGCGCGTCGGGCGCAAAGGTGAGGGTCGTTTCGAGCAGATCACGTGGGACGAAGCGCTTGCTGAGATCGGTAACCGCTTCAAGGGAATCGTCGCCGAACACGGCGCCGAAGCACTGATGCCATACGTCAGCGCCGGCAACCAGAGCCTGCTCGCGCTGATGTTCGGCGACCGTTTCTGGCATCACCTCGGCGCTGCTCGAGTCATCGGCTCGCTGTGCGGCTCCACCGCCGGCGCTGGCGCAGCCACCACCAACGGCACCGGCAAAGGCATCGACCCCAGCGACCTGCTGCACAGCAAGCTGATCATCCTGTGGGGCACCAACACACGGCTCACCAACCGTCACCTGTGGCCGACCATCGAAGAGGCGCGATCGAACGGCGCACAGGTCATCGTCATCGACCCGCTGCGCACGATGACCGCCGACTCGGCCGACTGGTTCCTGCAGCCGCTGCCCGGCACCGACGTCGCATTGATGTTGGCGATGATGCACGTGATCATCCGCGATGGCCTCACCGACGACGAATGGGTGGCTGCCCACACTGTCGGCTTCGACGACCTGGCAGCGCATGTCGCCGAATGGACGCCTACACGCGCCGCCGAGATCACCGGCCTCGAGGTCGCCGACATCGAGCGCCTGGCCGCACTCTACGGCACCATTCGCCCGGCCGCCATCCGCACTCTCATCGGCGCCGAGCACCACGAGCACGGCGCAATGTTCTTCCGCACGCTCACCTGTCTGCCCGCGCTGGTGGGCGCCTGGCGCGACCAGGGCGGCGGTTTCTCACGCAGCGTCGGCGTGTGGAGCAACGACGTGTTCGACTACGCCGCTCTGGGCCGCCCCGACCTGCTCGCGGGCCGCGAACCACGGACTCTGCAGATGGCCCATCTCGGCCGGGCGCTCACCGACCGCGACGCACCGCTCTACGGCATCGTGATGATCGGCGTCAACGCGATGGTCTCGGTGCCCAACACCGAGCTGGTGCGCAAGGGTCTGGAGCGCGACGACCTGTTCACCGTGGTGCACGACCAGTTCCTCACCGACACCGCCCGCTACGCCGACATCGTGCTGCCGGCCACCACCCAGATCGAGGCCACCGACGC
>JAYTSB010000611.1:0-3132 GCA_043745825.1 Actinomycetota bacterium
ATCTCGAGAGGACCCACGTCGGCACCAACCCCACGGCGAGCGTGAGCGCTGTGCTCACCACCGCCTGCCACGTGGTGAACCACAGGACATGCCGAAGCGAACGGGCACGCAACACGGTTCGAACGGCATCGGCGCCGACGGCCCGGTGCAGGAGGGCCGTCACCGGCCAGGCGTAGAACAGCGCCACGAACACCACGGCCGGTGCCGCAAGCGCGAGCACCAGCCGCCGGGGCAGTCGGTTCGAGCCGCTCACCGCAGAGTGATGTCCGTCCACGTGTTGATCCACTCCTTCGAGTGCTGTTCGATGTCGGCGGGTGACACGGTGAGCGGCTTGTCCGGCCGCACTGCGTACTGCGTGAACTCCGGCGGCACCGCCGCTTCCGTGCGTGCCGGGTACACGAACAGCGTCAGCGGCAGCACCTCCTGGAACTCCTTGGAGACGAGGAAGTCGATCAACGTGCCGGCCTCGGCCGCGTGCTGGGTGCCGCGCAGGATGCCGGCGAACTCCACCTGGTGGAAACAGCTCGTGCTGATCACACCGGTGGGCGCGGTGGCGGGGCGGGGATCGCCGTAGATCACCTCGGCCGGCGGGCTGGACCCGTAGCTCACCACGAACGGGCGGTCACCCTTGCCGCTGGAACCGGAGAACTGCTCGTAGTACGCCGTATCCCAACTGTCGACGACGGACACGCCGTTGGCGCGCAGGTCCTTCCAGTACTGCTGCCAGCCGGTGGCACCGAACTGGGCCACCGTGGCGAGCAGGAAGGCCAGACCGGTGGAGGACGTGGCCGGGTTCTCCACCACGAGCAGGTCCTTGTACCTCGGATCGGTGAAGTCCTGCAGCGTCTGCGGTACGGCCAGGTCGTGGGCCTGCAGGAAGGCGATGTCGAAGTTGATGCACACGTCGCCCTCGTCCACCGGAGTCGCCTCGTGGCCGGGCACGAGCGCCGTGGCGTCGGCGGCAAGGTTGCCGAGCTCGGTCGAGGTGTAGGGCATGAACACCTGCGCTGACAGCGCCCGCGCCAGCAGCGTGTTGTCGACGCCCCACATGACATCGCCCTCCGGATTCCCAGCGGTGAGCGCTGCCTTGGACAGCATTGCCCCGGCGTCGCCGGCGGTGACGATCTGCACACCGATGCCGGTGGCAGCGGTGAAACTGTCGAACGCAGACGGATCGACGGCGAAGGAGTCATACGCGACGATGGTGAGCGTGGTGCCGCTCGCCGGGGCGGTGGCTGGGGCGGTGTTGGTTCCCGGTGTGCTGGCGGTCGCTGTTGCGGTCGAGGTCGAGGCGTCGGTCGAGGTCGCGGTCTGCTTGTCGCTGCCGCACGCGACCAGCGACGCAAGGAGGGACGCGGCCAGGGCCGCGGTGAGGAGTCGTTTCACGATGGTGCTCCGGATTCGGTGGGGGGTTGAACAAGGGGGGGGGCGTTGGGAATGGTGCTGTTGGGAATGATGCTGTTGGGAATGATCAGGGTGAGGACGCCTGAACCGACGGACAATCGCGCGAGCGGCTCGGCAGCGAGGTTGCTGATACCGAGGCTGGAGGCGGGTTCGAGGGTGGCGTCGGTGAGAGGCCAGCGGGCCCCGGTGAGGGTGACGCGGGTGCACTCGCCATGCAGGGCGAGCAGCGAGAACGTCGCCCCTGCCGGGAGGGCGAACTCCCAGTAGCCGGGCGCGTGGAGAACGTGGACCCGGGAGGTGCCCCAGATCGCGCGTACATCCCGGCAGTGGCCGAGTGACGGGTGGCCGAGCGCGCCGAGTGCCGCCAACGAATGGTCGAGCCGGTCCCCGCCTCCGCTGAGCAGCAGCACGTGGTCGTACTGCCGGGCCCACGCCGCAGCGAGGGCGATCTCGGTGTCGGTGAGATCTTTGTCCGTGGGATGCACCTCGATCGGTACACGGTGCTTGCGCGCCCAGGCCACGCCGGCGGCGCTGACCGAATCCAGGTCCCCGACGAGCAGGTCCGAGCGCAGGCCTGCTGCGAGGGCGTGATCGAGGCCTGAGTCGGCGGCGATCACGAACGAGCCCGGCGGGACGTGCTGGACAGCCCCGGCCACGAGCGGGTCACCACCGGTGACGATCACGGCCCAACGCGCGGTGGCACCGGCGCCCGCTGTTGGTGGTGGATGATGATGATGATCGTCGGTCACGACGCACTTCCCTCCGCTGGCATTACCCAGATCAGGTTGAAGGGTCGGTGCCGGCGGGCACCCTCTCAGCCCGCCGAACCTGCGAGCTCCCCGTGTGTTGTGGATGCCACGGTAGCGGCTGGACGCCCGATGCGTTGGTTGAGGAGCACGAAGCCGAGCAGTCCGAAGATGACCAGCGCCATGCCGACAATCTGCCAGCCGTGCAGCGTCTCGCCGAGCAGGAGGTACGACCAAACCGCGGCCAGCGCTGGTTGGGCGATCTGGGCGATGCCGATGGCTCCGATCGGGATGGTCTTCTGCGCGACCACCATCAACCCGTGGGCCACCACGCCGGTCATCAACGTGAGCGCCAGCAGGTACTTCCATCCCGTGCCGCTCACGGTGAAGAATCCACCGTGGAGGATGGCCAGCGGCAGCACGGCCAGGGTGGCCACCGGCGTCATCGCGGCCATGAAGCTGGCCACGTCCATCTGGCCGCGGATTCGGCGGGTGGTGGCGATGTAGCCGGCCCAGCAGGCCAGAGCGATGACGCCGAAGATGTTGCCGGCCATCGACGCATCACCCTTGGCCGGCGCGGCGAAGAGCACCAGGGCCACGCCACCGAAGGCGAACAGGGCGAAGAACAGCGCGCGAGGGTTGAGCCGCTCGCCGAAGAAGCGCGCCCCGATTGGCACGACGATGAACGGAGTCATCGCGCCGATCATCTCTGCGTTGGCGACCGTGTTGTGCGTGGCGCCGAGGTAGAAGGAGGCGATGTCGAGGCCGAAGAACAGCCCGGGCACCGCGGCGAGGCGGATGTTGCGCCACGAGGGCCGTTTGCCGCTGGCGAGCACCACCACGTTCCAGACACCGGCGGTGATCAGCATCCGCCAGAACGCCACCAACTCGGCCGGGGTGTGCGCGCGTTTGACGAGGGTGGATCCCAACGAGAACGTCAGGATCGTGATGCTGACAGCGATCGCGCCGAGGGCCGTACCAC
>JAYTSB010000612.1:0-4311 GCA_043745825.1 Actinomycetota bacterium
ATCGCCCCGCCGGCCTCGCTGCTCTCAGGGGTGCTGGCCCCGCTCGTTGCCGGCGTGGTTGACTCGGTCTTGCTGTCGCTGCCGCAGGCGCCGAGCAGCATGGTGCCGGCGATCGCGAGTGCTGCGTATGTGCGCATCTTCATCAGTCTCTCTCTCCCCTGAAGTGAAGGCCGTACCTTATCGAAACACCGCCGAACGTCCAGGCCGACAGCGCGCCTGAACGCTCACTTCCGCCCGCTCGTCACCCCGCACACGACGTCGCGGTGCAGGCAGGCCTCGATCTCGCTCGTCAACTTGGCCCGGTCCCAGGCGTTGAAGAAGTCGGCGTGGGCGGTGGTCAGCGGCCCGCTGGCAAGCGACAGGCCCTGCGCATCGCCACTGAAGTCGTAGATCACCGAGAACTGCAGCTGTGGCACCGGCACCGGATGGTCGGTCGGGCACGAACCGTGGCTGCTGTACGCCATGTGCGAGCGGTGATCGGCACTGTCCACGTCGGTACCGTTCCAGCAGTCGGGGAAGGTGACGAGCATCCGCAACGGACGGCCGGACGCACATGCTGGTGGGCTGGCGACGCGCGCGATCCCGGTGCCGCATGTCCAGGCCACCACCGACGTCGACTGCGGCTCGAGTGCGGAGGAGTCACCGGCGATCATCTCCAATCCATCGGGGTACGGCTGCACGGCCGTGGGATTCACGTCCTCGCCTGGCCGGTAGTACGCCACGCTGCCCTCCGGGGTGAGCATGACGTCCCCGTCGTACAACGCCGGCGCCCAGTACGAAGCCCGGTCGAGACGCTGATCGCACAACGTGGAGCCGGCGGACAACGAGTCGAGCGTGGACGACGCGTCGGCCGTCTCGTTGCCGAAGAACACGTGCATGTGCGACTGACCGGGCCGATCCGGATACACGATCGGGTCATCGGCCAGGGCGTGGCTGAACGGGCACTCCACGAGGAACTGCGGGATCCGCCCCTGCGCGCCCGTGACCGGCGCGTCCGGTGCTCCCGCAGACCCCGGCGCGCCCGCTGCGCCGTGGCGCATCCCCGTCATCGACGCAGCACCGGCGGAGCTGCAGCCCACGAGCAGCGCCACCAGCACAGCCACGCTCGCAGCGTTGGGGCGGTCGCGCTTGCTGGAGTTTGCGCGGTTCCGGGCCCCGTAGGGGCCCGGAACCTTCGCAGAACGAAGGGTCACGAAGCCGGCTTGGACGGGACCCCGATCGCTGCCGTGTCGATCTTGGCCGGCACATCGGTTGCCGGCCGCGCCGGTGCGGTGGCCGCGTCGGGCATGTTCTCCTGCGCCGGCGGCTCTGGCGACGAGGTCATGTAGTCCTGCGACGGCGGATGGGTCTCCCCCAGCCACGACACCACGTTCAAGACGCCGGCGGTCCAGTCGGTAGCGGTGGGCTTGGCGCCATCACACGGGGCGAGCGCCTCCAACTGCAGGGGCGCCGAGGTCGTGAAGGTGTTCCCGCAGAACGAGTTGCCCAGCGAGGCCAGGTCCGTTCCGGCCGAATCGACGGCGATGTCGGCGACTCGGTTGTTCTCGAGCGCGTTGTCCTTGACCACGTTCTCGTGCGAGTCCCACAGCACGGCGTCCGGCACGGTGGCCGGGTCCGGCACCGGATCGTTCACGGTGTCGGCGCACGGTCGGACCCACGAGTCACGCGACGGCTGGTCGTCGTTCGGATCCTCCTCGAGGTACGGCACGAGACCGACACCGGTCTTGTCGTGGTCGTAGACGAGGTTGCGCTCGATGTCGTTGCCCACGCCGCCGGCACTGAGGATGCCGTTGCCCATCGCCAACAGCGCGACGTCGATGGCCGGCGTGTCCGGTTGGTTGTTCGAGTAGACGACGTTGCCGATGATGGTGGTGGAACGCTCCGGGTAGCACAGCTCGTAGCTGCCGCTGTTCGGCACCACGCCGGCGCGGTTGAAGCGGAAGATCGAGTTGACGATGTACAGGTCACCGCCGGAGTTGGTGCCCGAGTAACCGAGGCCGTTGTACTCCGACACGACGTCGTCGATCACCGAATCGCACGGGTAGCAACCGCCGATGTAGAACCCGGCGTCCGGACTTCCACCCCCGTAGCTGTGCTCCAGCAGGCCCTTGTACGACAAGAACGCGTAGATGCCGTAGTCACCGTTTCGGAACGCCGTCAGGTACGAGCCGCGGTAGCCGGTGACGCCCGTCCAGAAGAACCCGTTCTTGGTGAAGTTGCGGGCGGTGAGGTTCTCGATCGCGACGCCGTTGGCACCCACCACGCGAATGCCGTTGTCCAGGTCGAACTGGCCATCGAGGATGGTGGTGTTGCGGTCGAGGCCGCGGATCGTGAGGTTCTCCGTCTCCACCGTGACGGCCTCGTGGTACGTGCCGGGCTGGATCAGCACGAGGTCACCCGGCGCGGCCGCGTCGACGGCGGCCTGATCGTCGGTTGGTCCTCTGGAACGTTGATCGTGGCGCCACCGTCACCCGGTGCGCTGGCCGAAGTGGGGTCGCTCGGCTGCACGGTGGCCGGCGCCTCGGTGGTGTTGGTGCCGCCCGAGCCGACCGGCGCGGTGGTCTCGGCGGCGGAGGCGCTGGTGGTCGCACCTGCAGTGGCCGGAGGGTTCGTGCTCGACGATCCGCTGTCGCTGCTGCAACCGACCGCAAGCAACACAGCACCCGCGACGAGAAGACTTCCCAAATTCTGCATGATGTTCCCCCTCAGCCGGAGACCGTAATGGTCCCGACCATGCCTTTCAGATTCGTACCGTGGATCGAACAGAAGAACGGGTACTCACCGGGCTCGGTGAACACGTAGCGGTACGTGTCGCCCGGGTGGAAGCCGGCAATGTGCACGCCCCACGCGGTGCCCTCCTGGGGCAGCACGTCGTGGTCGTTCTTGCCCTTGTTCGTGAACGTGACCGTGTCGCCCACCCGGGCCTGGGTGGCCTGGGGCCGAAACGTGTTGTCGATGGCGATCACATTGACGGTGACACCCGTGGTGGTGACCGTCGGCGGGTTGGTGACCGTGACGGGCACGGTCTCCGGCGGGCCCTT
The DNA here is from genome assembly GCA_043745825.1 of Actinomycetota bacterium. Taxonomy (GTDB): domain Bacteria; phylum Actinomycetota; class Acidimicrobiia; order Acidimicrobiales; family Ilumatobacteraceae; genus WLMZ01. The sequence continues at coordinate 3,042 of JAYTSB010000612.1, forward strand.
CGTGGAGGACGCACTCGCCGTCGCGTACTTCGGCGCGGCCACCACTGGGACGTCGCTGCCGTCGGCGCCGCAGCCGGCCAAGGCGATCAGGCTTGCGACGACCGCTGCGGTGATGGTGCTGATGCGCGCTCGCGCAGGTTCGGTGTGTGTCGCCATGTGGTGCCTTCCCGGATGGACCGGGATCGATCATTGCCCCGGCAGCACGTAGTCCGCAAAGCGATCGCGCAGGGTCTTCTTGCTGAACTTGCCGACGCTGGTCTTGGGCACCTCGTCGATGAACACGACGTCGTCGGGGATCTGCCACTTGGCCAGGCTGGGCGCGATGAACGCGAGGACCTCGTCCTTGGTCATCTCCTCGCCGGGCTGCAGCACCACGCACGCCAGCGGGCGCTCGCTCCACTTGGCATGGTTGACGCCGACGACGGCGGCCTCCTTGATCTTCGGGTGGGCCATCAACTCGTTCTCGATCTCGACCGAGCTGATCCACTCACCACCGCTCTTGATCAGGTCCTTGGTGCGGTCGACGAGGCGGATGCGGCCGGTGGGATCCATCGTCGCCACGTCGCCGGTGCGCAGCCAGCCGTCAGCGGTAAAGCTCTCGCCGGCGCGTGGGTCGTCGTAGTAGGTGGCGGCGATCCAGTTGCCCCGGCACTGCAGCTCGCCGCTCGTTTCGCCGTCCCACGGCACCTGATCGGTGGTGTCCGGCTCCACCACGCGACACTCCACGCCGAACGCGATGATGCCCACCGACGCGCGCAGATCGGCCTGCTGCTCCTCGTGCAGCTGCTGCTCGGAGGCCGTGAGGAAGCCCACCGCAGCGATGGGGCTGGTCTCGGTCATGCCCCATGCCTGCAGGATGGGCAGGCCGAGCGCCTCGCGGTATGCCTCGCTCAGAGCTTTCGGCACCGCCGAACCGCCACACGGGATGCAGCGCAGGCTGCTCGTGTCACGGCCCTTGAGTTCGGGCAGCACGGCCATCCAGATCGTGGGCACGCCGGCTGCCACGGTGACCTTTTCATTCACGATCAGATCTGCGATCGCCTTGCCGGACAGGTCCGGACCGGGCATCACCAAGCTCGCCCCGGTGGCCACTGCGGCGTGGGCGAGCCCCCAGGCATTGGCGTGGAACATCGGCACCACGGGCAGGATCACGTCACTCTCGCGCGCGCCCAGCGAGTCCACGGTCATCGCGCCCATCGTGTGCAGGAACGTGCTGCGGTGGCTGTAGATCACGCCCTTCGGATTACCGGTGGTGCCGCTGGTGTAGCAC
>JAYTSB010000613.1:0-8739 GCA_043745825.1 Actinomycetota bacterium
TCCCGGCCCGACGCGATGCTCGACATCTGCACGCTCACCGGGGCCGTGCTCAGTGCCCTCGGCGACCGCATGGCCGGGTTGCTGGGCAACAACCAGGCGTGGGTCGATCAGGTCAGCGCGGCCGCGAAGCGCACCGACGAGCCCACCTGGCAGCTGCCATTGGCCAGGGAGTACCGCAAGTCGCTCGACAGCCACGTTGCCGACATGCGCAACATCGGCGGGCCGATGGCGGGCACCATCACCGCGTCGCTGTTCCTCGACGAGTTCACCGGTGGCCTGCCCTGGGCGCACATCGACATGGCAGGGACGATGAAGATGGACGCCGACGATGGCTGGCTGGCCAAGGGCGCCACCGGCTACGGCACGCGTCTGCTCATCGACCTCGTGCGCAACTTCACCCCGTTGTCCTGACTGCTTCCACCGCCTCGCGCGGTGGGATGCCGATCGACAGCAACTGACGTTCCAGCTGGTGCGGCTCGTCGCCGACGCGCAGCATTGCCGCGGCCAGCTCCACCGCCCGGGCGAGCTGCGCCGGGTCGGGGCTGCGCCGGCTGACCCAGTCGGTGTGTGCCTCTTGCAGGTGCACCGGCAGCTTGCGCAGTTGCCGCTGCGCAAGGGGCGGGATCTGCCGGCGCACGGCGATGCCTCGGGCCGTCTCATGGGCCACGCCGAACATGACGAGTCGGTTCAACGCCTTGCCGAACGGACTGTGCACGCCAGCGGTGAGCGACAGACCCAGCGCGTTCGCGGTCTCGGCGAGATCGAGGAGATAGCCCTCCGGGTAGGCGTCGAGCCCGGTGACGAGCCGTCTCAGCAGCCAGGTGGACGTGGGCCCGAGGATGCCCAGCCAGAACAGTTCGACGTACGCGCTGCGAGCGTCGTACCCGACCGCATCAACAACGGGGTCATGCCACGGCAGCACGACGAGGGTGGGATCGAGTGGGGCGTCCAGCATGCGGGCCTCCGGACAGTCGATGATCGTGGACGGCGGGGAGTCGAATCACTGAGTGCTTCGAGGCCGCATCCGGCGGAAAATTCTGTCGCGCGAGCATGTCGGGCGAGTCGGTATGGTCGGGACCATGTCTGTGTCAGGGAGCGAACTACCATCGGAGGACATGGACGCGGCACGCAGCCTGGTGTCCGGCGCCCGCCGCGTGGTCGTCCTCACCGGGGCCGGCATCTCCACCGACTCGGGCATCCCCGACTTCCGCGGGCCGAACGGGCTGTGGACGAAGAATCCCGCGGCCGAGAAAGCGGCGACACTGCAGCACTACCTCGCCGATGCCGACGTTCGCCGCTTTGCCTGGCAGAACCGCCTCGCCAATTCGGTGCACGAGCGCGAACCCAATGACGGCCACCGCGCGCTCACGAATCTGGAGCGCGATGGCCGGTTGGTGGCGCTGGTGACCCAGAACGTGGACGGTCTGCACCAACGCGCCGGCAGCGATCCGGAACGCGTCGTGGAGGTGCATGGCACGATGCACTGGACGCGCTGCTGGACGTGTGCGGATCGGCGCCCGATGGCGGAGGCGTTGGGGCGGGTGCGCAACGGCGAGGATGATCCGGACTGCCTGGTCTGCCGAGCGGAGCAGCGCAACGGGATCCTGAAGAGCGACACCATCAGCTTCGGGCAGAACCTGGTGGAGGCGGTGATTGCCCGTGCCCTCGGCGTCGCCGACCAGTGCGACCTGCTGCTGGCCGTGGGTACCACCCTGCAGGTGTACCCGGTGGCCAGCATGGTGCCGCGTGCCAAGCGAGCCGGGGCGGCGGTCGTCATCGTCAACGCCGAGCCGACGAAGTTGGACCATCACGCCGACGTGATCGTGCGCGGCTCGATCAGCGACGTGCTGGTGGAGCTGCTCGGCGAAGTCCACGGCGAGACGGGGCGACGCAATACCTGACCGCATTGGTAGGCTTTCGATATGCCCACGTTCCGTGACCTGCTGTCCAAGGCCAAGGCCGAGATCACCGAGATCGACACCGCCAGCGCCGAAGCCCGCATCGCCGAGGCCAAGGTCGCCGGCACCCCGCTGACCGTGCTCGACGTGCGCGAGCCCGACGAGTTCGATCAGGGCGCGCTGCCCGGCGTCATCCACATCCCCCGTGGGCATCTCGAGGCACAGGTGGAAAATCGCATCTCCGACAAATCCACGCCCGTCATCGCCTACTGCGCGGGCGGCGTGCGGTCGGCCTTCGCAGCCAAGACCCTGCAGGAGCTGGGCTACACCGACGTCGTGTCGATGGCGGGTGGGTTCGGTAAGTGGAAAGACGAAGGCCGCGACTGGAAAAAGCCAGTGGTGCTCACCCCCGAACAGCGCGACCGCTACGGCCGTCACCTGCTGCTGCCCGAGGTCGGCACGGAGGGTCAGGCCAAGTTGCTCTCCAGCCGGGTGTTGATGCTGGGTGCTGGCGGATTGGGATCGCCGGCTGCGCTGTACCTTGCTGCCGCCGGGATCGGCACCATCGGCATCGTCGACATGGACGAGGTCGATGCCTCGAACCTGCAGCGTCAGATCCTGCACAACCTCGATCGCATCGGCGACCGCAAGGTGGACAGCGCCAAGAAGACCTTGACCCTGCTCAACCCCGACGTCGACGTCGTCACCTACGACACCCGCCTCGATGCCAGCAACATCCTCGACATCATCAAGGACTACGACGTCATCGTCGACGGCGCCGACAACTTTCCCAGCCGCTACCTGCTCAACGACGCTTCGGTGAAGCTCGGCATCCCGGTGGTGCACGGCAGCATCTTCCGGTTCGAGGGCATGGTGAGCGTGTTCGATCCGAAGAACGGGCCGACGTACCGCGACATGGTGCCCGAGGCACCGCCGGCCGAGTTGGCCCCGAGCTGCGCGGAAGCCGGCGTGCTCGGCGTGCTGCCCGGCATCGTCGGCAGCATTCAGGCCCTCGAGGTCATCAAGTTGCTGCTCGGCATCGGCGAGGGTCTGTCCGGTCGGATCCTGTCGATCGACACCACCGACATGAGCTTCCGTACCTTCAAGCTCAAGCCCGACCCGAACAACTGGGTCACGTACGGCAACCGCGACGCGATCGAGGTGCGCGATCTCGATGGTCTGTGCGCACCATGGACCGGGCACTGACCCGTCAACCGGGCTGAGCCGGCGCGGTACAGTCGCATCCGATGCCGACGCGCACAGTGGAGCGACAGATCAACCCGAACTGCACGCCCTGGGTTCACGGCGCGCTCGCCGACACGTTGCTCGGTTGGTGCTGGCTCCCGGTTGCCCTGGCAATGCACGCACTGGAGTCCTCCATCACCCACGCGCAGGCGTTGATGGGAATCATCTTCCTGGTCAGCTTTGCCCACCAGCCGCTGACTCTCGGCCTCGTCTACGGTGACCCCGCCCAGCGCAACGCTCATCGGCGGATGTACACATGGGCGCCGTTCGTGGCGATCGCGCTCATCGCCATCGGCCTCAACGTCAGCTTGATGGCAATCGGCATCATTGGCGGGCTCTGGAACGCAGAGCACACGCTCATGCAGCGCTACGGCGTACTGCGCATCTATGGACGCAAGGCCGGCGACGACCACGGCTCGATCGAGAAGCCGATGCTCATCACCTGGCTGGTGACTGCGCTGCTGTTCCTCGGCGCGTATGTGGACCTGCCTCGGTTCACCCGCACGATCGGTTTCGACGGCACGAACAAACGCAGCATCGAGGCGTTGGACGCAGTGAGCGGCGGTGCCACGGTCTTGTTCTGGATCGCAGCCGTGGTGTCGGTGGCGTATGCGGTTCGGTGGGTGCGAGCCGAGCAGACTCGTCCCGTTTCACCCGCCCGCAACGCGAAGTGGATGTACGCCGCCGGAACGCTCGGCCTGGTGGCGGCGGTGATGGTGGATCCCCTGGCGGGCATCGCCGGCTACGTGGCAGCCCACGCGATCGAGTACTTCGGCATCGTGCACAGCTCGCTGCACCGGCGGGGCAGCAACGGCGACAACAGCGCGGTGGCCAGGGCGAGCGCAACGCGAACCCGGCGGCTCGGCCTCTACGCGCTGTACTTCGGCCTCGTGACGGCCGTCATCGCCGTCACGTGGAACCTCTGGGGCGGGCGACTGTACGCGTACGCAATCCTGTTCTTCGGCGCGCTGCACATCCTCTACGACGGCTTCGTGTGGAAGCTCCGCAAGCCGGCGGTGGCAGCCAGCCTCGGCATCACGGTTCCGGGACCGACCCGAACGACGTCGGCGTAGCAGGAAGGTCGCGCTGCTGGTACACCACGCCGGCCAGGACGAAAACGATGCCGATGATGTCGAGCGCGCCGAGCCGCTCATCGAGCGCGATGAAGGCGATGAACGATGCAGTCACCGGGAGCAGCGCGAGCAGCAGCGCGAAGCGATGCGTGGGGATCCGGCGCATCACGTGTTGGTCGAGGCTGTAGCCGATCACGGAGTTGGTGAGGCCCACCAGGCAGCAGAGCGCGAGCAGGCGTGGGGCGTCGAACACCGGGCCGCTGGACGGCGCACCGAACGGTGCCAGCACGACGGCACCGAACACCAGGCCGACGCCGAGGCCGGCCAGACCGCGGTCCTGGCGGGCCACGTGTGAGCCGAGCACGATGTACGTCGCCCACAGCGTCGAGGCACACAGGATGTAGAACACACCGAGGCCGTTGGCACCGCGCAGTTCGATGCCGGACAGCAGGCACACGCCGATCACCGCGAGACCGACGGCGATGCCGTTGCGGCGAGTGCGTCGTCGGGTGGCCGCAACGGCGATCGGACCGATGAACTCGATCGTGAGACCCTTGCCGACCTCCAGGCGATCGATGGCGAGGTAGAAGAACAGGTTCATGAACGCGATCGACACCCCGAAGATCGCACTCGCAGCGAAGTCGGCCTTGGTCCACGGCCGCGCCGCACGCCACATCGACCGCGAGGTGAACGCCATCAACACGATCGCTGCGAATGTGATCCGGATCCACGCAACGGTGGCCGGTTCGACCTCGCCGAACAGTGATTTGGCGAGGATCGACCCGATGTTCTGGGAGATGCCGCTGAGGACGAAGATCGCCTCGGGTGAAAAGCCGCGCGTCCGTGGGGTGACGGCGACCGAATCAGTCAAAGAGATCGGGATCAGTGCGGCAGATCTCCTGCCAGAGCGGGGAGAAGCTGAACCATCCGGCCAGCGGGTAGCCCGTCTGCTGGCGGGTGTACTCGGCGTCCTCGTGCTTGATCAGATGCGGTGTACCGGCGGCCATCGCCAGCAGCTGGGCTTGGCAGCTGCGCTCCATGCTGATGAACCAGAACGCGGCCTCGTCGACCGTCTGGCCAACCGTGAACAACCCGTGGTTGCGATGGATCGCAGCCTTGCCGGTGGGAAATTTGGACGCGAGCTCCCTGCCGGCCTCGATCTCGAACACCACGGCGCCGCCCTGCTCGGCGATCACCGTGTGGTCCTGGTAGAAGATGCAGGCGTCCTGGGTGATGGGGTCGAGGGGAATGCCGAGCGAGCTGAACGCCTTGCCGTTGACCGAGTGGCTGTGTGCGGCGGCGATGATGTCCGGTCGGGCCTCGTGGACCGCGGCGTGGATGACGAACGCGGCGCGGTTCACGGGCTGGTCGCCGTAGACAACTTCGCCGTTGTGGTTGACGAGAATCAGGTCGCTGACACGCATGTGCCGGAAGCTCTTGCCGAACGGGTTCACCCAGAAGCAGTCGGGGAATTCCGGGTCGCGCGCGGTGATGTGCCCGGCCACGCCTTCACCGAAGCCGAGCCGACCGAAGATGCGCAGCGCGCCGGCCAGCTTCTGCTTGCGCTCCAGGCGCTCGTCCTCCACGGTGGCGAACGTGGGAGGGAGCAGGTTCAGTCCCACCTGGCGGGGCGCCAGCTCCACGCCGTCGATCGTGCGCGTCTGCCGGGCGGTTCCGGGGTCTGTTCCGGGGTCTGTTCCGGGGTCTGTCTCGGAGTCTGTCATGGCCATGGAGAAAGCCTACGCCTGTGCGATCATCGCGTATGCACACAGAGATCTCGCCGTCAGCGATCGCCCCGCCGGCGGCCAACTATGCCCACGCGATCCTCGTCACCGACGCCAAGCGCACGCTCTACATGTCGGGCGTGGTGCCCACTCTGGTGGACGGCACGGTGCCGCAGAGCCTGATCGAGCAGACCGAAGCGGTGTGGGCGAACATCGCTGCGATCCTCGCCGAGGCCGGGATGTCCGTGGACGACATCGTGTCCGTGACGACGTACGTGATCGACGGCGAGCCGCTGCCAGGGGTCATGGCGGTGCGCGACCGGGTGCTCGGCGGGCGCCGGGCCGCCAGCACCCTGGTCACCGTGCCGGCGTTGGCCCGGCCGGCGTGGCGGATCGAGATCGCCATCATCGCCGCCGCCTAGTCCGCGACAGGGTCCGAGTCGTACGCTCGCGAGCGTGAGCGACGAGAAGCGAACCGATTCCGGCATCGAGATCAAGGCCCTCTACGACGCGAGTGACCTCGCCGGTTGGGATGTCGAGGCACAGCTCGGGGCTCCGGGCAAGCCGCCGTACACGCGCGGCGTGTACCCCACGATGTATCGGGGCAAGCTGTGGACGATGCGGCAGTACGCCGGCTTCGGCACGGCGGCGTCCACCAACGAGCGGTTCAAGTTCCTGCTCCAGGCCGGCCAGACCGGCCTCAGCTGCGCGTTCGACCTGCCAACGCAGATGGGTTACGACAGTGATCATCCCCGTGCCGAGGGCGAAGTCGGCAAGGTGGGCGTCGCCATCGACTCGATGGCCGACATGCGCATGCTGCTCGCCGACCTGCCGCTGGACAAAGTCACCACCAGCATGACCATCAACTCGACGGGCGCAATCCTGCTGCTGATGTATCAGCTCGTGGCCGAAGAGCAGGGCGTCGATTCCACGCTGATCAGCGGCACAATCCAGAACGACCTGCTGAAGGAGTACATCGCTCGCGGCACGTACATCTACCCGCCCAAGCCGAGCATGCGGGTGATCACGGACATCTTCGCCTACTGCAGCGAGCACGTGCCGCGCTGGAACACCATCTCGATCAGCGGCTACCACATCCGCGAAGCCGGTTCCACCGCCGTGCAGGAGATCGCGTTCACCATCGCCAACGGCATCGCCTACGTCGAGGCCGCCATCGCTGCCGGTCTCGACATCGACGACTTTGCGCCTCGACTCAGCTTCTTCTGGAACGCACACAACAACTTCTTCGAGGAGATCGCCAAGTTCCGCGCGTCGCGTCGCATCTGGTACCGCCTGATGACCGAGCGGTTCGGGGCCAAGAAGGAGGCATCCAAGCTGCTCCGCTTCCACACCCAGACCGGCGGGTCCACGCTCATCGCCCAGCAACCGGAGACCAACATCGTGCGCGTCGCCGTTCAGTCGATGGCTGCGGTCATGGGTGGCACGCAGAGCCTGCACACCAACGGTTACGACGAGGCGTTGAGCCTGCCCACCGAGCACGCCGCCCGCATCGCGCTGCGTACCCAGCAGATCATCGGCTACGAGAGCGGCATCGTGGACACGCCCGATCCGCTGGCCGGCAGCTACCTCGTGGAGACGCTCACCGACGAGGTCGAGCGTCTGGCGTGGGAGTACATCGCCCGTATCGACGACATGGGTGGTGCGGTCGAGGCCATCGAGGCCGGCTTCCAGATGGATGAGATCGAGCAGGCTGCGTACGAGTACGCCAAGTCCATCGACGACAACGAACGTGTCATCGTCGGCGTCAACAAGTTCACGCTCGACGACGAACCCGAGCCACCCGTGTTCCCGATCGACCCCACCCTCGAGGTCGGTCAGAAGCAGCGCCTTGCCGAGTACAAGGCCAACCGCAACGCCGTCGAAGTGGCCACCCGCCTCGAGGCTCTCCGCCTTGCGGCACGGGGAACCGACAACCTGCTGTATCCCATCAAGGACGCATTGCGTGCCGATGCCACGCTGGGCGAGATCAGCGACGCCCTGCGCGACGTCTTCGGCGTCTATCACCCCTGACGGCGCGGCACCCCTGACGATGACTGACTCCCAGGGGGGTCGCTCGGCTACGCTCAGCGCATGGCAACGCAGTACCGGGCTCGATGACCGCACCGGCTGAGGCGTTGCCGGGGTCGGCGGTGGGCGGCCCAGGGTCGGCCCGGCTCGGTCGTTCGTATTGGCGTCTATGGACGGCCAGCACCATCTCCAACCTCGGCGATGGCATGTTTCTCGTCGCGCTGCCGCTGCTGGCGGCGCGCACCACGAACAGCTCGCTGCAGATCTCGCTCGTGGCCGCCTTCAGCATGCTGCCGTGGCTGGTGGTTTCGCTGCACGCCGGCGCGATCGTCGATCGATCCGACAAGCGCCGCTTGCTGATCACCGTCGACACGTTCCGCAGTGTGCTCATTGCCGGGCTCGCAGTGGTGGTCGCGGCTGACGCCCTGCAGATGTGGATGCTGTGGACACTGGCGCTGCTCCTCGGCGTCGCCGAGGTCTTCTTCGACAATGCCGCGCAGGCCATCCTTCCCTCAGTCGTGGCCCCGCACCTCCTGGAACGGGCCAACGGCCGGCGATATTCGGCCGAGATGACCGCGAACATCTTTCTCGGTACGCCCCTCGGTGGTGCGCTCTTTGCGATTGCGATCTGGTTGCCGTTCGGGGCGGACGCCGTGAGCTACCTCGCTGCGGCAATACTCGTGGTGCCGCTGCGCGGTGTGTTCAAGACGCCGCCGGCACCGGAGCAGGAGTCGACGACGCTGTCGCAGGATGTGCGCGAGGGATTCCGCT
>JAYTSB010000614.1:0-1723 GCA_043745825.1 Actinomycetota bacterium
CGACGGCACCTATCTCGGCAAGTACCGCAAGCAGCACATTCCCCAGACCAAGGGCTTCTGGGAGAAGTTCTATTTCACGCCCGGCACGGGCGGGTACCCCGTGTTCGACACCGCTGTCGGCAAGGTCGGCGTGTACATCTGCTACGACCGCCACTTCCCCGAGGGCTGGAGGGCGCTGGGCCTCAACGGCGCGCAGGTCGTGTTCAACCCCTCAGCCACCCACCGCGGCCTGAGCGAGTACCTGTGGCGCCTGGAGCAGCCCGCCGCTGCCGTGGCCAATATCTACTACGTTGGCGCGATCAATCGGGTTGGCATCGAGGAGCTCGGCGAGAACGACTTCTACGGGCAGAGCTACTTCGTCGACCCGGAGGGCAAGTTCGTCGGCGAGGTCGGCGACGCGTACAAGCCGGACATCATCGTGCGCGACCTCGACATGGGCAAGCTTGCCGAGATCCGCGACCGCTGGGCGTTCTACCGTGATCGTCGTCCCGATGCCTACGACGAGCTCGTCCGCCGCTGACCGAACTGCCCGACCCACCCGACGCTGATACGGAGCACACATGACCCGCACACTGATCACCAACGGAACCGTCGTCAGCCCGACCGGACGACAGCTCATCGACGTGCTGATCGACGGCGAGACCATTGCCGCGATGTACGCGCCCGGCCAGGCCGCAGCGCAGGGTGTGACGGCTGACGTGACCCTCGACGCCACCGGCAAGTACGTGATCCCCGGCGGCATCGACGCGCACACCCACATGGAGCTGCCCTTCGGCGGCACCAACGCGAGCGACACGTTCGAGACGGGCTCACGCGCTGCGGCGTGGGGCGGGGTCACGACGATCATCGACTTCGCCGTGCAGCGCACGGGCGAGAACGTGATCGAGAGCCTCGGCGAGTGGCACGCCAAGGCCTCAGGCGAGTGCGCGATCGACTACGCCTTCCACCAGATCGTCGGTGGCGTCGACGATGACGCGCTGAAGGCGATGCGCTACCTCACCGAGAACGAAGGGGTCACCAGCTTCAAGCTGTTCATGGCCTACCCGGGGGTGTTCTACAGCGACGACGGCCAGATCCTGAAGGCGATGCAGACGGCGAGCGAGATCGGCTCGACGATCATGATGCACGCCGAGAACGGCATCGCCATCGACGTGCTCGTCCAGCAGGCCCTGGCCCGCGGCGAGACCGACCCGAAGTACCACAGCTACACCCGCCCCTCGCTGCTCGAGGGCGAGGCAACCCACCGCGCCATCATCCTCAGCCAGGTGGCCGGCAATGCACCGCTGTACATCGTGCACGTGTCCGCCAGTGATGCCCTGTTGGAGATCGCCGCGGCCCGCGACGCGGGGCACAACGTGTTCGCCGAGACCTGTCCGCAGTACCTGTACATGACGCTGGAGGAGACCCTCGCCAAGCCCGGGTTCGAGGGTGCCAAATGGGTGTGCTCGCCGCCGATCCGCTCCTCGCACGACCACCATCACCATCAGGCCGATCTGTGGAAGGGCCTGCGCACGAATGACATCGCCATCGTCTCCACCGATCACTGCCCGTTCTGCATGAAGGACCAGAAGGAACTCGGCCTCGGCAACTTCTCGGCGATCCCCAATGGAATGGGTGGCGTCGAGCACCGCATGGAGTTGCTCTACCAAGGCGTGGTCAACCACGAGATCACGCTCGAGCGTTGGGTCGAGACGTGCTGCACCACGCCGGCGCGCATGTTCGG
>JAYTSB010000615.1:0-2222 GCA_043745825.1 Actinomycetota bacterium
ACGACGGCGTCGACCTGCTCACTCTGGACCAGAAAACGCGTACGTCCTATCGCGGCAACCGGATGGGCATGATCTTCCAGGATCCGATGACGTCGCTGAACCCGGTCTACGACATCGGCTGGCAGCTCAGCGAGGCGGTGCGAACGCACAACAACATCTCCAAGAAGGCCGCCAAGTTGCAGGCCGTCGAACTGTTGAAGCTGGTCGGCATCCCCCAGGCGTCCAAGCGGGTCGACGCCTTCCCGCACGAGTTCTCCGGCGGCATGCGCCAGCGCGTCATGATCGCGATGGCGATGGCGAACAATCCCGACCTGCTGATTGCCGACGAGCCCACCACCGCACTCGACGTCACCGTGCAGGCCCAGATCCTGGAGACGCTGGAGCGCATCCAGACCGAGAGCGGCATCGGCATCATCCTGATCACTCACGATCTCGGTGTGGTGGCCGGCATGGCCGACCGCATGCTGGTGATGTACGCCGGCTCTGTCGTGGAGGACGGCACGGTCGACGAGATCTTCTACGAGCCGCGCATGCCCTACACCGCAGGCCTGCTCGGGGCCATCCCTCGCCCCGGTGAGGCCGGCGCCAAGCTCAACCAGATCAAGGGCACCACGCCGTCTCTGCTCAACCTGAAGCCCGGCTGCAAATTTTCCACTCGGTGCCCGCTGGTCATCGATGTGTGCCGGGTCACCGAGCCCACGCTGGCGTCCACCGACCAGCCGACGCACCTCGCCGCGTGTCATCGATGGAAGGACCTTGTCGGCACCGACGCGTCGGCCATGTTCCTGCAGGAGACCGCGGGATGAGCAACGAACAGCCCATTCTCTCCGTCAGTCACCTGGTCAAGCGCTTTCCCATTCGGGGCGGCATCCTGGGTCGCGCCCAGGCGTACGTGGAGGCCGTGTCAGACATCTCATTCGACCTCGCCCGTGGCGAGACGCTCGGCCTTGTGGGAGAGAGCGGTTGCGGCAAGTCCACCACCGCGCGCGCCGTGCTGCGCCTGCTGGAGCCAGATTCCGGCAGCATCAAGTTCGAAGGTCAGGAGATCGTCGGCCTGCCCGCCAAGGAGATGCGTCATCTCCGCAGCCAGATGCAGATCGTGTTTCAGGACCCCTATGCATCGCTGAACCCGCGCTGGCAGATCAACGAGACCATCGGTGAGCCGATGTACATCCACGGCACGCCCAAGCCCGACCGGATGGAGCGCGTCGCCGAGCTGCTGAGGATCGTTGGCCTGTCGTCCGAGCACGGCAACCGCTATCCGCACGAGTTCTCTGGTGGTCAGCGCCAGCGCATCGGGATCGCCCGCGCCCTGGCGTTGGAGCCGAAGCTGATCATCCTCGACGAGCCGGTCTCTGCGCTGGATGTGAGCGTGCAGGCCGGCGTGATCAACCTGCTCGACGAGCTGCAGGACCGCCTCGGTCTGTCGTACGTCTTCGTTGCCCACGACCTGTCCGTGGTGCGGCACATCTCCGACCGCGTCGCCGTCATGTACCTGGGCAAGATCGTCGAGATCGGCACCCGCGACGAGGTCTTCGACGCCCCCAGCCACCCGTACACCCAAGCACTCCTGTCGTCGGTTCCTGTCGCCGATCCGCGCATGGAGCGGGCCCGCAGCCGGGTGGTCCTCACCGGGGACGTGCCGTCGCCCGTCAGCCCGCCCAGTGGCTGCCGCTTCCGCACCCGCTGCCCGATCGCCCAGGACATCTGTGCAGCCGAAGAGCCGGCGCTGATCGATCGCGGCCAGGGCCATCCCGTGGCCTGCCACTTCGCCGCGATCGCGGTCGAGGGCCTGCCGACCGTGGATGCGGAGAGCGCCCCACCCCGATAGGCTCGATCCCCGTGCGCGACTTCGCCCTCTACGTCACCATCGTCATCAACGTGCTCGCGCTGTTCGGCATGATCGCCGGCATCCTGATGCACAGCGGTCGTGGCGGCGGCCTCTCCGACATGTTCGGCGGTGGCGGTGGTGCAGCCCTCGGCTCCACCTCGGCGGAGCGCAACCTGACCCGAATCACCAGCGTGCTCACGATCGTGTGGATCATGACCGTCATCGCGGTGGGATTCCTGTTGGTACGTAACTGAGCCTGCGATACCCTGTCAGTCCAACCACGTCGAAGTGGCGGAATAGGTATACGCGCTAGCTTGAGGTGCTAGTGGGAGAAATCCCGTGGGGGTTCAAGTCCCCCCTTCGACACTCGTAGAGACTCGACCGTCGGCTA
>JAYTSB010000616.1:0-1818 GCA_043745825.1 Actinomycetota bacterium
CTGCTTGCCCCACAGGAAGCAGCGGTGCAGTGGATAGTCGCGATCGACGCCGACCCCGCCGTGCAGGTGTTGGGCGGCGTAGAGAACCTGCGAACCGCCGTCGCTGGCCCAGAACTTGGCGCTGGCGACCTGCTCGGCGGCCGGCTTGCCCTCGCTGAGCCGCCACATCGCCTGCCATGCCGTCAGCTTGACGCCCTCGGTGTTCACGTAGCTGTCGCCGGCACGCTGGCTGACGGCCTGGAAACTGGCGATCTGACGATCGAACTGGATCCGCTGCTTGGTGTATTCGGCGGTCAGGGCAAGTGCGCGCTGGCAGACGCCCGACATCGTCACGCACTCGGCCGCCGTGGCGAAGTCGAGCAGCCAATCGGTTCCATCGGTCCCGGCGATCTTGACGCCCGGGGCGGCAGCGAACGTGACCATTGCCTCGGGGATTCCGCTGGTGGTCTCCTCGCGCTGCACCGTCACGCCCTCGGCATCGGAGGCAACTGCGTACAGGCCGTCCGTCGTGGAGACGATGAACGTGGATGCCGCAGTGCCCGCAGGAACGCAGACCTTTTCGCCGGTCACCGTTTTCGAGCCGTTCGGTCCGTCGGCACCAGTGGCGGTCGGTGCATGTACGTCGCCGCCGGCCTCCTGCAGGGCAACGGTGACGATGCGGTCGCCGTCGGCAACGCCGGCGAGCCAGCGCTTCTGGTCATCGGCACCGGCGTACTTGGCGATCGTCGCTCCGGCCACCAGCACGGCGAAAGCCGGAACGGGCGCTGTCGCACGGCCGACTTCTTCGAGCACGACGGCTGCTTCGAGCAATCCGAGTCCGCCGCCGCCAACCGATTCGGGCAGGCCGATTCCGACGATTCCAGAATCGGCGAGCATCTTCCACAGCCCCATGTCGAGGCCGTGCTCGGCCGCAGCTGCTGCCTTGTGGCTGTCGTTGGTGACCCGCTCACTGAGGATCTTGTTGGTCAACTCGCGCAGGTCGTCCTGCTCGGCGGAGAGTCTGAAATCCATGGCTGTCGCTCCCTACCTTGTCGCCCGGGGAAACCCGAGTCCGAACATCGAAATGAGATCGCGTTGCGTCTCGTTGGTGCCTCCACCGAACGTGAGGATGATCGTGCCGCGGTACGCCGATTCGAGCCGCGCCCGGAGCACGGAACCGGGCGAACCGGCCTTGATGTAGCCGATCGGGCCCATCACCTCGAACAAAAGGCGGTAGGCCTCCTGGTAGAACTCGGTACCGAAGACCTTCACGGTCGACGCATCGGCGACATCGAGCGCACCCTGAGTGGACGCCCAGGCGACCTTCCAGTTGATCAGGCGCAGGAATTCCAGCTTGGCATGCACCTTGGCGAGGTTGATCTGCACCCATTCCTGGTCGACGACGCGCGTGCCGTCCGGACGCAATGTGGTCTTGGCCCAGTCGCGGACCTCGGTGTAGGCCCGGTCGACAACGCCACTGCTGCAGAGCGTGACGCGCTCGCGGTTGAGTTGCGTGGTGATCAGCGTCCATCCGGCGTTCTCCTCGCCGACGAGGTACTTGGCCGGCACGCGCACATCGTCGAAGAACACCGAATTGATGTCGTGGTCGCCGATCAGGCTCAACGGCTGGATCGTGATACCGGGTGTGTCCATCGGCAGGAGCAGGATGCTGATCCCCTTGTGCTTCTTGACCTCGCTGTTGGTGCGCACGGCGAGCCAGCAGTAGTCCGCGCCGTTGGCGAGGCTGGTCCATGTCTTCTGGCCGTTGATGATGTACTCGTCGCCATCGCGCACCGCTGTCGTCTTCAGGCTGGCGAGATCGGTGCCTGCGCCGGGTTC